>SEGN01000124.1 GCA_004211245.1 Variovorax sp. | reverse complement strand
AAAGACAACGACGGGCGACGAACCGGTGGACGCCTGGTGGCGGCATCCGCTGCTGTGGATGGTGATCGGCGGCCCCGCCGCGGTGGTGGTCGCGAGCTTCGTGACCTTCTGGCTCGCCTGGCGCAGCCCCGATGCGCTGGTGTCCGAGGACTACTACCGCGAAGGCGTCGAGATCAACAAGACGCTGGCCGCGAAGAAGCTGATGCCCGCGCTGGCGGGCCGCAACCACGCGGCCACGCCCGCCGACGACGTGCCGCTGCCGGGCCGGAAGGCCGCGCCGTGACCGGGCTGCGCCAGATCGTCGGCGTGCTGTGGCCGTCCTTCCTGGTGGCCTGCGCGATGGAGATGCTGGTGTTCGCGCTGGTCGATCCGGTCAGCGTGTATTGCGGCGCCGACGCGCTGCACATGTCGCGCCAGGGCGCCTACACGGCCGCCTTCTTCGTCTTCTGGCTGATGGCCGCGGCTTCGAGCGCCTGCACGATGCTGCTGGTCACACCGCCGGAGGGAGAACGCCGCGACGCCGCATTGCGAACACCTCCGCCATGAACGCACACGCCTTCGTTCCCGCCTGCGATAGGTCGCCCGCCGTGCTGCCTGTCGAACTGCTTCGCCAGTTCGACGTTCCCGGGCCGCGCTACACCTCCTATCCCACCGCCGACCGGTTCGTCGACGCGTTCGGCGCGGACGAGTACGCGCGGGCATTGAGCATGCGGCGCTTGGCGGGAGCCGGGGCGCCGGCGTTGTCGCTGTACGTGCACATCCCGTTCTGCGAGTCGCTCTGCTACTACTGCGCCTGCAACAAGATCGTCACGCGCCACCGCGAGCGCGGCCGGCAGTACCTGGCCTACCTTGCGCGCGAAATCGAACTCCAGGTGGCGCAATTGGGGCGCGGCGCCGCCGTCGCGCAACTTCACCTGGGCGGCGGCTCGCCCACCTTCCTGGACGACGCGGAGCTCGGCGAGCTCATGGCGTTGCTGCACCGCTCGTTCTCGTTCGTGCCGGGTGGCGAGCGGTCCATCGAAATCGATCCGCGTACGGTCGACGCGCAGCGCCTGGCCCACCTTGCCGCGCTGGGCTTCAACCGCCTGAGCTTCGGCGTGCAGGACTTCGACCCCGCGGTGCAGCAGGCGGTGCACCGCATCCAGCCCGCTTCGCAGGTGTTCGCGCTCATGGACGCGGCCCGCGCGCTCGGATTCGAGTCGATCAACGTCGACCTCATCTACGGCCTGCCGCAACAGAACGAGGCCTCGTTCGCACGCACGCTGGCGCAGTTGCGGGCGCTGCGGCCCGACCGCGTTGCGCTGTATGCCTATGCGCACCTGCCGGAGCGCTTCAAGCCGCAGCGCCGCATCGCCGCCGACGCGTTGCCCGATGCGGCCACCCGCGTGCGAATGCTGGCTGCCGCCATCGGGCAGCTCACCGAAGCGGGCTACGTCTACATCGGCATGGACCACTTCGCGCTGCCGGACGACCCGCTCGCGATCGCGAAGCGGGAAGGTCGGCTGCACCGCGACTTCCAGGGCTACGGCGTGCGGCCCGAGGGCGATCTGGTTGCGCTCGGCGTGTCGGCCATCGGCCGCGTGGGCGCCACCTACAGCCAGAACGCCAAGACGCTCGAAGACTACTACGACCTGCTCGACCAGGGCCGGCTGCCCGTCGTGCGCGGCCTGGCGCTTTCGCGCGACGACCTGCTTCGCCGCACGGTGATCATGGCGCTCATGTGCCGTGGGCGCATCGAATTCGATGCGATCGGCGAGGCCTATGCGATCGATTTCCGGCGCCATTTCGCGACCGAGTTCGCCGCGCTCGGGCCGCTGGTCGCACAGGGCCTGGTGCGTTTGAGCGACCACGACCTGACCGTCACCGAACAGGGATGGTTCCTCGTGCGCGCCGTCGCCATGGTCTTCGACCGCTACTGCAGCGCGAACCGCGCACGCTTCTCGCGGGTGGTGTGAGCATGCAGCTCGCGCTCGCTGGTGCCGCCTTGCTGATGGGCCTTGCCGGTGGGCCGCATTGCGTGGCGATGTGCGGTGCGGCGTCGGCGGCGGTGATCCGGATCGTGCCGCTCGCACCCGCGGGGCATGGCGCCGCCACGGCGGTCGCGGCGCCGGCCGCCTTCCATCTCGGCCGCGTGGCCAGCTACGCGACGGCGGGCGCGATCGCCGCTGCGAGCGTCGACAGCCTCGCGCAGGCCAGCACCCATGTGGCCGCGCTGCGGCCGTTGTGGGTGCTGCTGCACGTCTTCGTGTTCGCCTGGGGCGCGATGCTCGCCGTCACGGGGCGGCAGCCGCTCTGGGCGCAGCGCGTCGGCCGCGGCCTCGAAGCGCGACTTCGTCCGCTCGCCGGCCGCACCTGGACGGGTGTGCTGGCCACCGGCATGTTGTGGGTCGCCTTGCCCTGCGGGTTGCTCTATTCGGCGCTGATGATGGCCAGTCTCGGCAACGGACCGTTGCAGGGCGCGATGCTGATGACGCTGTTCGCGTTCGGCAGCGGGGCGTCCCTGCTGGTCGGTCCCTGGCTCTGGCAGCGGCTTCGCCGGGCCGGCGGCGTGCACCGGGCGTGGGGCGCCCGGCTGGCCGGCCTGTTGCTGGCGGGCGTCGCGGCGCAGGCGGTGGGGTGGGACCTCATTCACCAGATCGATGCCTGGTGCCGCTGAGCCAGCCGGCAATCCCTGCGCGCTTCGGGCGCCGTGGCCGCGGCGAGGAAAGCGGGGAGGCCTCATCGTCGGGTGCGCCCGTGCGCAGGGCCTTCCATCCGGCCGGCAGGATCTCGAAGACGATGGCCGCGTCCTGGCGCAGGCAATCGTCGCAGTCGAAGTGGGGCGGCGGGATCAGCACCCTGATGTGGCCGGCGGCTTCGAGCACCCGCAGCCTGTCGATGACCTCGGCGTCGGCCTCGGTCAGGGGCAACCGCGATCCGGCAAGCCTTCCGAGCAGTTGCGTGCACATCGGGTGGCCTCCTGAGAGCCTCAGTCCAGGGTGACCCACATGACGAGGAGTCGCACCGTGAGCCATGGAACCGCAGCGCCCAGCGCCAAGCAGAGCAGGAAGATGAGCCATGGATAGCCTGCCATCGCATGCCTCGCGGGGTGGCGATGCAGGCCCATCCGGCACTCAGTTCCCGCGGCGCGGACAGGTGCTGATGCCGAACAGGGAGTAGGCCGGGCAAGTGCCGACCACGCCCGTCAACAGCGGGACGATGCCGAGGTAGCCCCAGTAGCCGATGGTTCCCACGGTCGCCAGTGCGACCAGCAACAGGCCTGCGCCGACGCGCAGCGCGCGGTCGAGGGTTCCGACATTGTTCGAGAGGAAGGACATGGGGCTTTCTCCAAAGAGTGGGAGAGAGAATCTTGCGCGTGCCCCTCGCGCCGGATGTTGAGATGGATCAAGCCCCCGCTTCCTCGGGCCGCTTTGCCGCGCGCTGCCTGCCAGCCGGGCATAGAAGAACCGCTTCGCCAGTTCGGCCAGCGCCAGATAGCCTGCCAGCATGCCCGCCAGCCATGCGAAGAAGAGCGCGGGCGGCGGTTCGAATTCGAAGTAGCGGCCGAGCGGCGTGAACGGCAGCAGCAGGGCAGCCGCCAGCACCGCCAGCGAGGCCGCCGTCAGCACGGCGGCGGGCCGGCTGGCCCAGGGCCTTGCACGCGTGCGGATCACGAAGATCACCAGCACCTGCGTGGCCAGCGACTCGATGAACCACGCCGTGCGAAACAGCGCCGCATCGGCGTGCAGCACCTGGAGCAGCAGCCAGAAGGTCAGCGCATCGAAGGCCGAGCTGAGGGCGCCGAACAGCCACATGGAGCGGCGGATGAACGTCATGTCGAGCGCGCGTGGCCGGCGCAGGTCGCTCTCGTCGACCCGGTCCAGCGGAATGGCCGTCTGCGAGAGGTCGTAGAGCACGTTGTTGAGCAGGATCTGCGCCGGCAGCATCGGCAGGAAGGGCAGGAACAGCGAGGCGCCCGCCATGCTCAGCATGTTTCCGAAATTCGAACTCGTGCCCATCATGATGTACTTCATGACGTTGCCGAAGGTGCGCCGACCCTCCAGCACGCCTTCGTGCAGCACTGCGAGATCGTGGTCCAGCATCACGATGTCCGCCACCTCGCGGGCCACGTCGACCGCGCTGTCGACCGTCAGCCCCACGTCGGCCGAACGCAGTGCCGGCGCGTCGTTGATGCCGTCCCCGAGGTAGCCCACCACGTGGCCGCGTGCGCGCAGCGCCAGCACGATGCGGTTCTTCTGCGCCGGATTGACACGGCAGAAGAGCGTGGTGCTCCCCGCGCGTGCGCGCAGCGCGGTGTCGTCCATCGCCGAAATCTCGTGGCCGGTCAACACGCCCGTCACCGGAATGTTCAGCAGCGAGCACAGGTGTTGCGTCACGAGCTCGCTGTCGCCGCTCACGATCTTTACGCTCACGCCGCTCCTGGCGAGGGCGGCCAGTGCTTCGCCGGCGCCGGCCTTCGGCGGATCGATGAAGGCGGCAAAGCCCGCGAAGACCAGCGCGTTCTCGTCGCGCACGTCGGCGTGGGCATGGTCCGCGGGCACGTCGCGCCAGGCCACGCCCAGCACCCGCAGCCCCTCGCGCTCGAGGGCATGGCAGCGCTCGCGCAGCAGGGCCGTGGCGTCGGCGTCCAGCGCCGCGACCGTGCGGCCGTCGTCCCGCTCGAAGCGGTCGCACAGCGCGAGCACGTCGTCGGGCGCCCCCTTCACCACCAGCCAGCGCGCATCGCCCCGGTCGAGCAGCACCGACACGCGCCGCCGCTCGAAGTCGAAGGGCACCTCGTCGATCTTCGTCCAGCCACCGGTGTCGATGGCATGCGCGAGCACCGCCTCGTCCAGCGGGCTCCTCAGTCCGCTCTCGAAGCGGCTGTTGAGGTGGGCCAGCATCAGCACCCGCGGGCTGTCGCGGCCGTCCGCATCGGCGCACTGCGCGAGGCGGATGCGGGCCTCGGTGAGCGTGCCGGTCTTGTCGGTGCACAGCACGTCCATCGCGCCCAGGTTCTGGATCGAGGCCAGGCGCTTGACGATCACGCGGCGCGCCGCGAGCCGGACCGCACCGCGCGAGAGCGTCACCGACACCACCATCGGCAGCAGTTCCGGCGTGAGGCCGACGGCCAGCGCCACCGCGAACAGGAAGGCCTCGAGCAACGGGCGCTGCAGCAGCAGGTTGACCAGCAGCACGAACAGCACCAACAGCAGCGTGAGGCGCACGATCATCATTCCGAAGCGGTGCATGCCGAGTTCGAATGCGGTGGGCGGTGGCTCGGCCTGCAGGCTGTGCGCCACCTCGCCGAGCGCGGTGCGCGCACCGATGGCCATCACGCGGACGCGGGCGCTGCCGCTGACCACCGTGCTGCCCATGAACACCGCGTTGAGAGCGTCCTGCAGCTCCGTCGCGCCGCTCGCGACCGCGCCGGGGTGCTTCTCGACCGGGTAGGACTCGCCGGTCAACAGGCTCTGGTTGACGAAGAAGTCGCGTGCCTGCAGCACCAGGCCGTCGGCCGGCACGCGGTCGCCGGCGGCCAGCAGCACGATGTCGCCCGGCATGACTTCGGTCACTGCCACCTCCAGCGTGGCGCCATCGCGCAGCACGCTCGCGCGCAACGCCACCGAGGCGCGCAGTTTCTCGGCGGCGTTGTTCGCGCGGTGCTCCTGCACGAAATCGAGCGTCACGCTCAGCAGCACCATCAGCACGATGATCCCCGCGTTGGCGGCATCGCCGGTCGCCGCCGAGATGGCGCTGGCCGCCAACAGGATCAACACGAGCGGGTTGCGCAGCCGCGCGAGGAACTGCAGCGCCAGCGAGCGCCCCTGCTGCGGCTGCAGGCTGTTGGGCCCCCAGCGCCGCAGCGCTTCGTCGGCCTGCAGTTGGGACAGGCCGGCCCCTTCGACGGTGTCCGCACCGCGCCACCAGGCTTCGGAAGCGGGCGCGCCGGCGGGCGGATGGGGCGGACGGGCAGGTCGGAGCATGGGGCAGCGCAGCGGCGTGGCGAGGAAGCCCGAGGCTAGGCATGCATGCGCGAACCGGCCTTGCGCCCGATCAAGCTTTGCGCTGCGGGGTGCGTGATCGCATCAGTTGACGCAGCGCAAGGCCGCGCGCGACGCGCACACCTAAGGTCGGCGCGTCACATCCATCCGTCCCGAGGAGCCCTCATGCAAACCCCGAAGTCCATCCTGCTCCATCTCGACTGCTCGGCCCGTACCGGGGAGCGCATCCAGCTGGCCCGCCAGCTCGCCGAGACTTTCGATGCCGAGGTGACGGGCCTGCCGTGCACGCTGTCCGCGCTGATGCGCTACCCCTTCGCCATCGAAGCCGCGGCCGAGGCCGTGGCGATCATGCAGGAGATCGACCAGGCCGCCCGCGACAGGATGCAAGCCGAATTCGCCGCCCGGAGCGCGGGCTCGCAGCGCATGCACTGGGCCGAACCGGAGCGCGACGGCCCTTGGGGCTTCGCGCGGCGGGCGCTCTACGCCGACCTGATGGTTCTCGGTCAGCGCGACCGGAACGATCCGTTCGACAGCGAGCTTCCCGGCGACTTCCTGCCCAGCGTGCTCGTGGAGAGCGGCCGGCCCGCGCTCGTCCTGCCCTGGGCGGGGTCGGTCGCGCCCATCGGCCGCAATGTGCTGGTGGCGTGGAAGGAGACACGCGAGTCGGCACGCGCCGTGACCGCCGCGCTGCCGTGGCTGCGCAAGGCGGCCCGGGTGCATGCCGTGGCATACGGCGAAGATGCGGTGGTTTCGCTCGAGCGCCTGCAGAACTACCTGCGGGTCCAGGGCATCCCCGCCGTCACGCTGCACCCCGGCGGCGACAAGGACGAGGATGCGGGCAACAGGTTGCTGTCGTTCGCGGCCGACGTCGGCGCCGATCTGCTGGTGATGGGTTGCTACGGCCACAGCCGGGCGCGCGAGTGGGTGCTGGGCGGCGCCACGCTGTCGATCCTGCAGTCGATGACGCTGCCGGTGCTGATGTCGCACTGAGACCCGCCATGCGCATCGACTTCCTCGGCGGCACGGGTACCGTCACCGGTTCGAAATACCTGCTGACGCATGAAGGGCGGCGGCTGCTGGTCGATTGCGGCCTGTTCCAGGGCTTGAAGCAACTGCGCCTTCGCAACTGGGATGCGCTGCCCGTCGACCCCGCGAGCATCGACGCTGTTTTCTTGACGCATGCGCACATGGACCACAGCGGCTTCGTGCCGCGGCTGGTGCAGCTCGGTTTCAAGGGGAAGGTGGTCTGCTCGGCGGCCACGCGCGAACTCTGCGCGCTGCTGCTGCCCGACTCGGGCCGCCTGCAGGAGGAAGACGCCGACTTCGCCAACCGCCACGGCCATTCGAAGCACAGGCCCGCGTTGCCGCTCTACACCGAGCAGGATGCACGGGCCGCCCTCCGGCGTTTCGAGGTCGTCCCGTTCGGCGAGGAATGCGCGCCCTGGCCCGGCTGGTCGTGGCGCTTGCAGCGAGCAGGCCACATCCTGGGCGCCGGCAGCCTGCGCGTCGCCTGGGAGGGCGGGAGCATCCTGTTCTCGGGTGACCTCGGGCGCAGCGACGATCTTGTGATGCGCCCGCCCGAAGCCGCCGCGCCGGCCGACTACGTGGTGGTCGAATCCACCTACGGCGACCGCAGGCACCCGGCGGCGGACACGCTCACCGAACTGGCGAGCGTGATCAACCGCACCGCTGCGCGCGGCGGCGTGGTGCTGATCCCGGCCTTCGCAGTCGGCCGCGCGCAGACGCTGCTGCACTGCATCCAGCTGCTGAAGCAGGCGCGGCGCATTCCCGATCTGCCGGTGTACCTCAACAGCCCGATGGCGGCGGACGCCACGCGCATCTACCGCAAGCACCTGGACGAACATCGCCTGAGCGCGGAACAGTGCGCCCGGATGCAGGGCGAGACCCACATCGTCAACACCATCGAGGAGTCGCGGCGGCTCAATTCGCTGGACTTCCCGTCGATCATCGTCTCGGCCAGCGGCATGGCCACGGGCGGGCGGGTGCTGCACCATCTGAAGGCGTATGCGCCGAATGCGAAGAACACCGTCCTGTTCGCAGGCTTCCAGGCGGCGGGCACGCGCGGCGCGGCGATGGTGGCCGGCGTCGACGCGATCAAGATCCATGGCGCCTACGTGCCGGTGCGCGCCGAGGTCGCGAACCTGGA
>SEGN01000519.1 GCA_004211245.1 Variovorax sp. | reverse complement strand
GGCGCGGCCCCATTCGCCCGCGCCGCCGCCATCGCCCTTCGCAAGGAACTCGAGGTTGTCGTCGAGTGCGCCCATCCACGGGCCCATCTTTTCTTCTTCGGTGCCGGGCAGGAAGCCGATGTCCTCGCCCACGCTCACGGTGGCGCGGGTCATGATGATCTCGGTGTAGCGGCGGTCGTCGAGCACCTGCGTGAGACCCGAGGCCAGCGCCATCAGCGTCTTGCCGGTGCCGGCCGTACCGGTCAACGTGACGAAGTCGATGTCGGGGTCCATCAGCACGTTCATCGCGAAGTTCTGCTCGCGGTTCTTGGTCGACACGCCCCAGACCGCGTTCTTGCCCGAGCTGTAGTCCTTGAGGGTCTTGAGCACTGCGGTCTTGTCGCGGATCTCGGTGACGCGCGCGTACATGCTCGGCTCGCCCGGTGCCTCGAAATACACGAACTGGTTGATGTAGAGGTTGGGCACGATCGGGCCCGTGATCCGGTAGAACGTCGTGCTGCCGCTCTGCCAGCTCTCGACGGTCTTGCTCTGCTTCGTCCAGAAATCGGCCGGCAGCGCGAGCGAGCCGGCATAGAGAAGATCGCCGTCTTCCAGCGTCTTGTCGTTCTGGTAGTCGTCCGCGGCCAGGCCGAGCGCACGCGCCTTGACGCGCATGTTGATGTCCTTCGACACCAACACGACTTCCTGTTTGGGATGGCCGGGACGGTCCTTCGCGTAGAGGTCGCGCAACGCCTGCACCACGCCGAGGATCTGGTTGTCGGCCTTGCCTTGCGGCAGGCTGGTGGGCAGCGAATAGTCGAGCGCCTCGGTCTGGAAGAACAGCTTTCCGCCGGCACCGCGGTGGCCGGTGGTATCGAGCTTGAGTCCCTTCGCGATGTCCGCATCCCGGGTGCCGGCCAGCGCATCGAGCGTGCGGCTGGTCTGGCGGCCGTTGCGCGCGACTTCCGTGGTCCCCTTTTTGTGGCCGTCGAGTTCCTCGAGCACGATCATCGGCAGGTAGATGTCGTGTTCCTCGAAGCGGAACAGGCACATCGGATCGTGCAACAGCACATTGGTGTCGAGCACGAACAGCTTGGGCACCCCGTTCGACCGGGTTCGGCGCGGGCGCGGGCTGTCCTGCTGGACAGCGCGCGGGCGGACGGCAGCCACCGGCGCGAGCTCCGGCGCCGGCGCCGGCACGCGCTCTGCGCGGGCCTGAGGCACCGGTGCCGCTTCCGGTGCCACCGGCCGCGGCTTGGTTTCGATCTGCCGCATCACTTCGGCGACGGGCACGCCCCCGGCATTTTCCTGATGCGCATCGAACAGTTCGAGCGGCTGCGGCCCCCGGGTGCGCGGGTCATCCGCGTGGCGGGCGCCTCCGCTGCGTCGCGGGCCTTTGGGCGACGAATGCGCCGGTGCGTCGAGCGCGTCGGGCGAAAGGAGGGCGGCGCGTTTCGTGGGTGCGGGAGGCAAGGGCATGGAGTGGATTGCTCGCAAGAAATGAGGAACCAGAAAGCGAAAAAGCCGCCTGGCGAGCCAGGCGGCTTTGTTCGGGAAGCGCGGTTGTTGCGATCAACAGCATGGAACCACTATACACGCCACCCGATGAGCGAATTTCGCATGCGGCACGAAAAACAACACTGTCTCAAGCGGCCTTCTTGAGTGCCTTGACAGCCTTGAGCACGTCGTCGACATGGCCCGGAACCTTGAGGCCACGCCATTCGGCCTTCAGGATGCCGTCGGCGCCGATCAGGAA
>SEGN01000123.1 GCA_004211245.1 Variovorax sp. | reverse complement strand
TTGAACAGGATCGTGCCCGAGGTCGGCTCCAGGAACTTGGTCAGCAGGTTGAAGCAGGTGGTCTTGCCCGCGCCGTTCGGGCCGATCAGCGCGTGGATCGAGCCGCGCTTCACCGCCAGATCGACCTTGCTGACCGCCGTGAAGCCCTTGAATTCCTTGGTGAGCTGGCGTGTTTCCAGAATGATGTCGCTCATCTCGCGCGGTCGCCCGGGTTCTGGCAGCAAAGGTCGGTCATGCAGTGGAGATCGGTACGCGCCCTCTTTGAGCGCGGACGGATGTTAGGCGGCCCCCGGTAGCCTTCCTACTGGGGCAAATGCCTATGCTGCACTGCAACCTTGGCGCGTTCAGTGTGCGCCGGCGGCAGCCTCGCTTCCGGCGCCGCCCCTGGCGGGACGCGCCAGCCACACCAGCGGAATCAGCAGCACGAACAGCAACGCCGAACCGTAGAACAGGTCGTTGGAGGCCAGCATGAAAGCCTGCTGGTCGACCAGCCGGTTGAGCTGGCCGAGCACCTGGTCGCTGCTGAGGCCGCCTGCGCCCAATCCGGCGATGGCGCTGTTGGCCGCCGCGCTGCCGGCGTTGACCGACTCCACCAGTTGGGCGTGGTGCAGCGCGGCGCGGTTCTCCCACAGCGTGGTCGCGATCGAGGTGCCCATGGCGCCCGCCGTGATGCGCAGGAAATTCGACAGGCCCGACGCCGCCGGAATCCGGTCGGGGCTGAGGCCGGACAGCGTGATCGTCACCAGCGGGATGAAGAAGAACGCCATCGCGATGCCCTGGATGATGGTCGGGATCATGATCGTCCAGAAGTCGGCCTGCGTGTTGAAGTTGGAGCGCATCCAGAGCACCAGCGCGAACACCAGGAACGAGAAGGTCGCGTAGCGCCGCGGATCGATCTTGCCGACCGTGAGGCCGACGATGGGCGAGAAGAAGATCGCGAGCAGCCCCACCGGCGCCATGATCATGCCGGCCTGCGTTGCGGTATAGCCCATCCATTGCTGCAGCCAGAGCGGCAGGATCACCACGTTGCCGAAGAACAAACCGTAGGCCACGGCCGTGGCGAACGCACCCGACCAGAAGTTGCGCCGCTTGAACAGCGACAGGTCCACCACCGGATGTTTGTCGGTCAGTTCCCAGATCAGGAAGAACGCGAAGCCGATCACCGCCAGAACCGCCAGCGTGACGATGGTGGCCGAATGGAACCAGTCGAGTTCCTTGCCCTTGTCCAGCATCAGCTGCATCGACCCGACCCACAGCACGAGCAGCGCGAGCCCGACGGCATCGATCGGCACCTTGTGGGTGGCGCTGTCGCGCTTGCGGTAGAGCACCCAGGTGATCGTGGCCGCGACGATGCCGACCGGGATGTTGATGTAGAAGATCCACGGCCACGAGATGTTGTCGGTGATCCAGCCGCCCAGCAGCGGCCCCATCACGGGCGCGACCAGCGTGGTCATCGACCACATCGCCATCGCGAGGCCGGCCTTGGCGCGCGGGTAGCTCGACAGCAGCAGCGTTTGCGACAGCGGGATCATCGGCCCTGCGACGAAGCCCTGCAGCGCGCGAAACAGGATCAGCGTCGTCATGTTCGGCGCGAGGCCGCACAGCAACGAGGTGATCATGAACAGGATCACGCTCGCCATGAACAGGCGCACCTGGCCGAAGCGCTGCGTCATGAATCCGGTGAGCGGGACGGCGATGGCGTTGGCCACCGCGAAGCTCGTGATGACCCACGTGCCCTGCGTCGTGCTCACGCCGAGGTCGCCCGAGATCGCGGGCAACGAAACGTTCGCGATCGACGTGTCGAGCACGTTCATGAAGGTCGCTGCGGAGAGCGCGACGGTGCCCCACACGCGCGCCGCGCCCTCGAGCGGCGCGTGGGTGATGTGGGCGGGAGCAGCAGTGGCCATGGCGGACTGTGCTCGCCGATCAGCCGCGGTGCGTCGTCATCGCCACCGAAGCGCCGGGGCCGGCCGTCGGCGCCGCGGCAGGACTTGCCGGGCGCTTGGCCGGCGGCGCCGCACCGGCGAGGTTGGCCGCGATGATGCCGTCGACCACCGCATCGGCGCCGTGGTCCAGCGTGCTGTAGACGGCGGTCTGCGTCAGGGCGCTGGTGCGCGGCGCATCCGCCAGCATCTTGCCGTCCTTCTTGCTGACGTCGATCTCGGCGTCCATCGAAAGACCGACGCGCAGAGGATTGGCCTTGAGCTGCTCGGCGTCGAGCGCGATGCGCACCGGCACGCGCTGGACCACCTTGATCCAGTTGCCGGTGGCGTTCTGCGCCGGCAGCAGTGCGAAGGCCGCACCGGTGCCGATCCCGAGGCCGGCAACCTTGCCGTCGTAGGCCACTTTCTTGCCGTAAAGGTCTGCGGTCAGCTTCACCGGCTGGCCGATGCGGATGTTGCGCAGCTGCACTTCCTTGAAGTTGGCGTCGACCCACAGCTGGTTGAGCGGCACGATCGACATCATCGGCGTGCCTGCCGAAACCCGCTGGCCGAGTTGCACGGTGCGCTTGGCCACATAGCCGTCGACCGGTGCCGGCATCGCGACGCGTTGGGTCGCGAGATACGCTTCGCGCACCTTGGCGGCTGCCGCCTGCACGCTCGGGTGCTCGGCGATGCTGGTGCCCTCTGTCAGCGACTGGTTGCTCACGAGCTGCTCGCGTGCGGCGGCCACGGCGGCCTGCGCAGCGGCAAGCTGGCTCTTCGCATTGGACAGCGCCGTTTCGGAATGGCTCAGCTCCTCCTTCGACACCGCGCCGTTGCCGGTGAGCGCCTGACGGCGCTGGAGATCGTCCTGTGCGCGTTGCCCTGCACGTAGGCGTTGTCGGTGTCCTCGTAGTGGCTTGCGACGAGCCACTCGTAAAGGCCCCAGCCGCCGCCGGCGACGATGACGACCGCGGCGAGTGCGGTCAGGGCCTTTCGGCGCCTGCTGTTGGCGGGGACGGGTTCGGCCACGACGGGTTGCGGGGCGGCATGGGGGTTGACGGTATCGGTCATGGCGTGGCTCTCTGAATCGGATGGTGTGGTGGTCACTGCGGCTTCGGCGCGTCGAGCGCAGCGGTGCTGGTCGCGCCGGCGACCGGCTGCCAGCCGCCGCCGAGCGCGCGGGCCAGGCCGACCTGCGTTTCGAGCGCGCGCGCGGCGAGGTCCACCGCCTGGCGACGCTGCGCCAGCACCGAGGTCTCGGCGGTCAGCACGTTGAGGTAGTTGCCGAGGCCGGCGCGGTAGCGCTGCACGGCGATGTCGTAGGCGCTCTCGGCCGCGCCTTGTGCTTCACGCTGCTGGGCCTGCTGGCGGCCGATCGACTGGGCCGACGTGACCTGATCGGCCACATCGCGCACCCCGTCGAGCACGCTCGCGTTGTAGCTCTGGATCGCCGCATCGAGATCGGCCGATTTGCCGCGCAGGTTGGCGCGCAGCTTGCCGCCTTCGAAGATCGGCAAGCGGATCGCCGGGCCCACGCCCCATTGCTGGCTGCCCGACTTGAGCAGGGTGTCGAAGCCGATGGCCTGGAAGCCGGCGAAGGCCACGAGGTTGATGTTCGGATAGAACTGGGTCCTGGCGTTCTTCACGTCCTGGCTCGCGGCTTCGACGCGCCAGCGCGCAGCCGCGATGTCGGCGCGGCGGCCCAGCAGGTCGGCCGGCAGCACCGGTTGGAGTGCGATCGGCTTGAGCTCCGCCAGCACCGGCGGCCTCAGCGCCGCCGTGGCGTTCGGCTGGCCGACCAGCGCATCGAGCGCGTGCCGGGCGATGGCCACCTGCTCGTCCAGCGCCTCGATCTGCTGGCGCGCCTCGGGCAATCCGCCTTCGCTCTGGCGCAGTTCGAGCCGCGTGTCGAGGCCGGCCGACACGCGGTCGCGCACCAGTCGCAGCGTTTCGTCGCGCTGCGCGAGGGTGCGCCGGGCGACAGTGAGCTGATCGTCCAACCGCGCCCATTGCAGGTAGCCGCGCGCGACGTTGCTCGCGAGCATCACGCGTGCCGCATCGGCGTCGGCGGCGGCAGCGTTGACATTGCCGATGGCCGCGTCCAGGGCCGATCGGTTCTTGCCGAAGAAGTCCAGCTCCCAGCTGGCATTGAGCTGCAGCGTGCCGGTTTCCTGGATCGAACCGCCGAGCGGCGAGGGATAGATGTAGTTCTCGCTGAACTTCTGCCGGGTGAGGTCGAGCGAGCCGTTGAGTTGCGGCTTCTCGGCCGCCTCGACGACCTGCGTCGAAGCGCGGGCGCGCGCAAGACGCGCCTGCGCCACCTGCAGGTTCGGATTGCCCTGAACGGCCTGGTCGATCAAGCCGTCGAGCTGGCTGTCGCCGAAGGCGAGCCACCACTGGCTGTCGACCTGGCTCACGGGCGCAACGGCCGGATCGGCTGCGAGCCCCAGCGATGCGGCATCGCGCAACGATGCGTTGGCACCGAGGTTGCCCATGTCGGCGCAGCCGGCCAGCAACAACGCGAGCGCGGCGGTGGCGACAGCCGTGCCTCGGCGCACGAAAGACATGTCAGGAAGAGGAAGGGGTGTCATTTTTTTCTCCACGGGCCTGCAGGGCCTGTGCGTTGTCGAGCAAGCGACGCAGGTAGCCTTTGAGCTGCTCCCACTCTTCATGGCTGAAGCCGGCCAATGTCTGGTTCTGCACGCGACAGAGCACATGCGGCACCTGCCGGGCGGATGCGCGGCCCTCATCGGTGAGTTCGATGTTGACCACACGCCGGTCGGCGAGCGAGCGCACACGGCGGCACAGCCCCTTCGCCTCGAGGCGATCGAGCAGCCGCGTCATGGCGCCGGTGTCGAGCTGGCATTCGCGCGCGAGTTCGGCCACCGTGGTGGCCTTGCCCATCTGCAGCTTGTGCAGCGGCATCCACTGTGGATAGGTCGGGCTGCCGGGTTCGCTCATCTGCGCTTCCACCGATTGGCTCACCACCGTCAGGATGCGCCGCATCAGGTAGCCGACGCTCTCGTCCGCCTCGTAGGTCTCTGCCTTGTAGAAAGCGGAGACATCACTCTCGGCAGGTTTGGCCCGTGACTTGGAATTCATGGTGATGCGAATATTAGCTGCCGAGGCAATTACTGTCAAGGCGGCTTTTGTGCCGGCAACGTTCGATAGAATCGCGGCCTATGGCCGATTCCGCTGCGTCCTCGTCTTCTTCCGTCAAGGGCTCGCCCCGATCGCTTTCGGGGCTGCGTCCTTTCCTTCGTCCCTACCGTGTGCAGATCGGACTGGCGGCGCTGTTCCTGGTACTGGCTGCGGCGACCACCCTGCTCTTCCCGCTCGCCTTGCGCAGCCTGATCGATGGCGGCCTGGTGTCCTCCGACAAGGGTGCGCAGACCATGGCGCTGCGGGATCACTTCCTGGCCCTGTTCGGCGTCGCCGTGGGCTTGGGCGTGTTTTCGGCGGCGCGGTTCTACACCGTCAGCTGGCTCGGCGAGCGCGTCACGGCCGACCTTCGCAACGCGGTCTATGGGCATGTGCTGAGGCAAAGCCCGGCATTCTTCGAGACCACGCAGACCGGCGAAGTGCTGTCTCGCCTCACGGCCGACACGACGCTGGTGCAAACCGTGGTCGGCTCGTCGCTGAGCATGGGCCTGCGCAACGCGGTGATGGGCATCGGCGCGCTGGCGATGCTGGTCTGGACCAACCCCTACGTGATGGGCCAGGTGCTGCTGATCCTGGTGCTGGTGGTGCTCCCGAGCATGTGGTTCGGGCGGCGCGTGCGCAAGCTGTCGCGCGCCAGCCAGGATCGCGTGGCGGATTCGAGCGCGATCGCGGCCGAGGTGCTGAACGCCATCCCTGTGGTGCAGAGCTACACCGCCGAAGCACGCGAATCGTCCCGCTTCGACCATTCGACGCAGCAGGCCTTCCAGACGGCGGTTCGCCGTACCAAGGCGCGCTCGGTGCTGGTGGCGTTCATCATCATTGCCACCTCGGCCGCGCTGCTGTGGGGCCTGTACCAGGGAACGCAGGCCGTGCTGCGCGGGGACATCACGGCCGGCCACCTGGGACAGACGGTGGTGTACGTGATCATCCTCGCGAGCGCTGCGGCGGTGCTCGGCGAGGTGTATGGCGAGCTGCTGCGCGCCGCCGGCGCGACCGAGCGGCTGATGGAGTTGCTGCACGCGAAGTCGGCGATCGTTTCACCCGACCAGCCTGCCAGCGCGGCCGTGTCCTCGGCGGGAAGCGCCATCCATCTGCAGGGCATCACTTTCCACTACCCGTCCCGGCCGCAGACCGCGGCGCTGCGCAACTTCGACCTGAACGTCGCACCGGGCGAAACGGTTGCACTGGTCGGCTCCAGCGGCGCGGGCAAAAGCACCGTGTTCCAGCTGCTGCTGCGCTACTACGACCCGCAGTCCGGCCGCATCCTGCTGGACGGCACCGCACTCACCGACCTCTCGCTCGACGACCTGCGCCATCGCATCGGACTGGTGCCGCAGGACGCCGTGATCTTCTCGACCTCCGCGCTCGAAAACATCCGCTATGGCCGGCCCGAGGCCAGCGACGGCGAGGTGCACGCGGCTGCGCGCGCCGCCTTTGCCGACGACTTCCTGCGCGCCCTGCCCGAGGGCTACGACACCTTCCTCGGGGAGCGCGGGGTGCGCCTGTCGGGCGGACAGCGCCAGCGCATCGCCATTGCACGCGCGATGCTCAAGAACGCGCCTCTGCTGCTGCTGGACGAGGCCACCAGCGCACTCGACGCCGAGAGCGAGCGCATGGTGCAGGCGGCGCTGGAATCGGCCATGCAGAACCGGACCACCCTCGTGATTGCGCACCGCCTGGCCACGGTGCAGAAGGCCGACCGCATCATCGTGCTCGACCACGGCGGCATCGTGGAACAGGGCACGCACGCGGCGCTGGTGGCGCAAGGCGGCGTGTATGCGCGCCTGGCCGCGCTGCAATTCGCAGCCTGAACGCGCAGGCTACTGCAGCGTTTCCTTGAGCGCTGCCGGCAACGGCAGCGGCATCACGGCAATGCCCTCGTCGATCAGGGCCTCGGCCTGCTCCGGCGTCGCCTGGCCGCGAATGCCCCGCTCGGCGCTCTCGCCGTAGTGGATCCTGCGCGCCTCGTCGGCAAAGCGGTCGCCGACGTCTTCCGTCCTGGCCAGCACCTCGCGCACGGCGCGCATGACACGTGCCTCGAGCGAAGGCTCTGCAGGCGGTGACGGGGCCTCGGGCGCCTTGGGGTTGCCGAGGTTCAGGCGGGGCGCACTCAGCAGCTTGGTGATGGCCGTGCTGCTGCAGCTCGGGCATTCGACCAGGCCATCGCCGAGTTGCGCCTCGAAGGCTTCATTGGACGCAAACCAGCCCTCGAAGCCGTGGCCCTGTGCGCATTGGAGGTCGAGTACCTTCATGCGCGGATTATCAAGCCGGTGCCGCAGCGCCGGCCGGCTGCCAGTCGAGTGGCCATGCGCCCGTGAGGACGTTCTGCAGCCAGAGGGTGCAAGTCAGCGTTTTCGCGTCGGTGACGGTGCCGTCCCGGCACCAGCCCAGCAGTTCCTCGGGCGTCGCGGTGAACACGTCGAGAAACTCGCCGTGGTCGAGCTGGCGCGCACCCAGCTCGAGCCCACGCGCAAAATACACATGGATCACCTCGGTGGAGTAGGCCACCGCCAGGTGCATGACGCCGGCACGCGCCCATTCGCGGGCACGGTAGCCGGTTTCTTCCAGCAGTTCGCGCTGACCGCAGTAGAGCGGGTCCTCGCCCGCGTCGAGCTTGCCGGCCGGAAATTCCGTCATCACATGGGCGACCGGATAGCGGTACTGACGCTCCAGCACCACGCGGCCGTCGTCGAGCAGAGGCACCACCACCACAGCCCCCGGATGCACGATGTATTCGCGTGTCGCACTGTGGCCATCGGGCAGGCGCACCGTGTCGCGCTTGGCGAGCAGGAAGTTGCCCGTGAGCAGCACCTCGCTGTCGGTGACCTCTTCTCTCAGGTGCGAATCAGGCATGCGCAGCTTTCCGGTGTTTGAGGAGGTAGCGCCAGGTGAAGCCGGGGAAAGCGAGCACCACGAACAGCGCCGCAGTCACCGTGTAGAACTCCCACCCCTGCGGGGCGATCTGCCCGGCACGACGCTCGAACAGCAGGCCGAGGGCACCCACCAGGAGGTACATCAGCACCAGCTCCCCGAGCCGTATCGCGAGCGGTTTATGGCGCGACGCAAGCGGCACGAGCGCCAGCAGGCGCTCGTTGACGAAGGGCAGGTTGGCCGCGACCAGCGCGACCACCAACACGAACCAGACCGACGCCGTTTGCGACACGCGGCTTGTTCGATCAGTTGGCCAGCGTGGCCACGATCGCGTTGGCACACAGCGTCATCAAGCCGCCCGGCAGCACGCCGAGGATCAGGATGAGCGCGCCGTTGACGGTGAGCACGGCCCGCACGTCGCGCGGCGCCGACACGGTGGTCGCCGTGACCGGCGCGTCGAAGTACATGACCTTGACGACGCGGAGGTAGTAGAACGCGCCCACGAGCGACATCATCACGGCGAACACGGCGATGCCGATGTAGAGCGCCTGCCCGGACGCGATCAGCGCCTGAAGGACCGCCAGCTTGGCGTAGAAGCCGACCAGCGGGGGCAGCCCGGCCAGCGAGAACATCGCGATGGCCATGACGCCGGCATACAGCGGGCTGCGCTGGTTGAGCCCCGCCAGGTCGGTGATCTCCTCGCTTTCGAAGCCCTCGCGCGCCAGCAGCAGGATGATGCCGAAGCTCGCGAGCGTGGTGAGCACATAGGTCACCATGTAGAACATCGAGGCGCTGTAGGCGAACTGGGCGTTGTACGTGTTGCCATTGACCACGCCGGCCACCAGGCCGAGCAGCATGAAACCCATCTGCGAGATGGTCGAGTACGCCAGCATGCGCTTGAGGTTGCTCTGCGCGATGGCCGCCAGATTGCCCACGAGCAGCGAGGCCACGGCGAGCACCGCCAGCATCTGCTGCCAGTCGATCGCCAGCGGCAGCAAGCCTTCCACCAGCAGCCGGATGATGATCGCGAAAGCGGCCAGTTCGGGTGCTGCACCGATCAACAGCGTGATCGCCGTGGGTGCGCCCTGGTAGACGTCGGGCACCCACATGTGGAACGGCGCCGCACCGACCTTGAAGGCCAGGCCGGAGACGATGAACACGAGCCCGAACACCAGCACCTGATGATCGACCTTGCGGCTCGCGATCGCGCGGTAGACCTCGTTGATGTCGAGCGAACCGGTGGCGCCGTAGAGCATCGACATGCCATAGAGCAGGAAGCCGCTGGCCATGGCACCGAGCACGAAATACTTCATCGCCGCTTCGCTGGCGACCGCATTCTCGCGGCGCAACGCCACCAGGGCATAGCTGGACAGCGTGAGCAGTTCGAGCCCGAGGTAGATCAGCAGGAAGTTGCTGCCCGACATCATCACGAACATGCCGAGCAAGGCGAACATGCTGAGCGTGAACATCTCGCCGCCGCGCAGCATGCCGCGGTCGGCAGCGTACGGCCGGCCGTAGACCAACGTCACCATCAGTGCGAGGGTCGAGAAGCACTTGAGCCAGTTGCCCATCGGATCGCTGACCACCATGCCGCCGAAGCCGTAGATCGTCTTGCCGCCGTTGGCGTTGAGGGCCGTGAGGAAGGCCACCACAGCCAGCGTCAGCAGCGTGAGCACATAGGTGCGGGTGCGGCGCGGACTCGTGTCCGACAGGTCGACCAGCGCAATGATGCAGGCCATGACCAGCAACACGATTTCGGGGTACACCGCCATCCAGCTGAGTTTGTCAATCATCTCGTTCTCTTGTTCAGCGTGGACTCAGGGGAGCTTGGACACGGCGACGTGGCGCAGCAACTCGGCCACCGACACATCCATCACATCGGTGAAAGGCTTCGGGTAGATGCCCATCCACAGCACCGCAACGGCCAACAGCGAGAGCATGAGGAACTCGCGTGCATTGATGTCCTTGAGTTCCTCGACATGCTTGTTGCCGGGGGCGCCCAGGTAGACGCGCTTGTACATCCACAGCGTGTAGGCCGCACCGAAGATCAGCGCCGTGGCAGCACCGAAGCCGATCCAGAAATTGAACTTGACCGCGCCGAGGATGACCATCCACTCGCCCACGAAACCCGCGGTGCCCGGCAAGCCGCAGTTGGCCATGGCGAACAGCAGCGCGAATGCGGCGAACTTGGGCATGGTGTTGACGACGCCGCCGTAGTCGGCGATCTGGCGCGAGTGGACCCGGTCGTACAGCACGCCGATGCCGAGGAACATCGCTGCCGACACGAAGCCGTGCGCGATCATCTGCACGATGCCGCCCGAGACGCCGAGGTCGTTGAAGATGAAGAACCCGAGCGTGACGAAACCCATGTGCGCGACCGAGGAGTACGCCACCAGTTTCTTCATGTCCTGCTGCACCAGGGCGACCAGGCCGACGTAGATGACGGCGATCAGCGACAGCGCGATGATGAACCAGGCCCATTCGCGCGAGGCGTCGGGCGCGATCGGCATCGAGAAGCGCAGGAAGCCGTAGGCGCCCAGCTTCAGCATGATGGCGGCCAGCACGGCCGAGCCGCCGGTCGGTGCCTCGACGTGCACGTCCGGCAGCCAGGTGTGCACCGGCCACATCGGCACCTTTACGGCGAAAGCGGCGAAGAAGGCGAAGAACAGCAGCGTCTGCGCCGTGCTGCCCAGCTTGAGCTTGTGCCAGGTCAGGATGTCGAAGCTGCCGCCCGAGGTGTTGTAGAGATAGATCAGCGCCACCAGCATCAGCAGCGAGCCGAGCAGCGTGTAGAGAAAGAACTTGAACGCCGCGTAGATCTTGTTCGGCCCGCCCCAGATCCCGATGATCAGGTACATCGGGATCAGTGTGGCTTCGAAGAACACGTAGAAGAGGATGCCGTCCAGCGCGGTGAACACGCCGATCATCAGGCCCGACAGGATCAGGAACGCGCCCATGTACTGGTTCACGCGCTCGGTGATGACTTCCCAGGCGGAGATGACGACGACGACCGTGATGAACGCGGTGAGCA
>SEGN01000122.1 GCA_004211245.1 Variovorax sp. | reverse complement strand
GTTTGCGGCTTGCCTTCGTTGCTGGTTCGCACGAGGTTGAACATCCAGTCGCCATACTGGCCGAGCGTGGTCCAGGTCTTCTGGCCGTTGACGATGTACTTGTCGCCGACGCGCTCGGCCTTGGTCTTGACGGACGCCAGATCGGAACCCGAGCCCGGCTCGCTGTAGCCCTGGCTCCACCAGACTTCGCCGCTGGCGATGCCGGGAAGAAAGCGCTTTTGCTGCTCGGCGTTGCCGAAAGCCATGATCACCGGCGCGACCATCACGGGGCCGAACGGGATGATGCGCGGCGCGCCGGCGAGGGCGGTTTCTTCCTCGAACAGGTGGCGCTGGATCGCGGTCCAGCCCGGGCCGCCGAATTCCGTGGGCCAGCCGTAGCCCAGCCAGCCCTTCTTGCCGAGGATCTTGGCCCAGCGTTGCAGGTCCTCGCGCGTCAGCTCCAGCGCGTTGTGGACCTTGTTCGAAATCTCTTGGGGAAGGTTTTCCTTGACCCATGCGCGAATCTCTTCGCGGAACTTCTGTTCCTCGGGCGTGAAGCTCAAATCCATGCGTGCCTCGCTGATCGGTGTGTGCGGCGCCGCCGAAGGGCGGCTGTCTCCGTGCCAGCCACAGGTTTTAGCACGATCGTGCACAAATCGGGTGTCCGTGCGGCGACAAAGCAGGGGCCCTCGATAATCCGCGCGCAATGCAGAAGAACATCGTCATCCTGATTTCGGGCGGAGGCTCCAACATGGCCGCCATCGTGCGAGCCGCCGGCAGCGGGCGCTGGGCCGATCGCTTCGGGGCGCGTGTGGCGGCAGTGCTCAGCAACAAACCGGAGGCGACGGGGCTGCAGCTGGCGCAAGGGCTCGGCATCCCGACCGGGGCCATCGACCACCGTGCGTTCGAATCGCGTGAAGCCTTCGATGCAGCGCTTTCGGCCGCCATCGACGCCCATGCGCCCGCGCTGGTGGTGCTGGCGGGGTTCATGCGGATCCTCACGCCCGGCTTCGTCGCACATTACGCGGGTCGCCTGATCAACATCCATCCGTCGCTGTTGCCGGCTTTCCCGGGGCTGCACACGCACCGACGCGCGATCGAGGCGGGTTGCCGGGTGGCCGGCGTGACGGTTCACGAGGTCACGGCGGAACTCGACCACGGGCCCATCCTCGCCCAGTCGGCCGTGCCCGTGCTGCCTGGTGACAGCGCGGAGGCCCTGTCGGCGCGCGTGCTCGCCCAGGAGCACCGTATCTACCCGCAGGCCATCGAAGACTGGCTTGCACGCGGAGCACGCGTCAAGGTGCTTGCGTCGGGTTCCGGATCGGCGTGAAGCGGGGGTGGGTGACGCCATCGATCTCCACCGTTTCGGCGAACATGGCGGCGGGTCGAACCCACAGCCCCTGCGCGCCATAGAGCGCGCGGTACAGGGTCATCGGCGCCAGCGTCTCGCTGTGACGGACGGTGCCGATGACCTCGTATTCGCCGCCTTTGTAGTGACGGTAGCGGCCGGGCGGCGTTTCGATGAGCGGAGGCAGATCGCTGTCTTCCATGAAGAGTGAGTTCCTGACGAACAAGTGACGTGAGAGCGGGTGGGTCGGGCAGATTTCATTTCATCCGGTTCGGCGGAGCAAGCATGCCAGGCCCGCATGGGCATGGGCATGGGCACCGGGCGGCATCCGAGGCCTCGCGGACGCGATGGGACAATGCCCCATGCACCCCAAAGCCCTGTTGGAAGCCTGCGCCGATCTTGTCGGCCTGGTCCTGAAATTCGATCATCCCGCCGACGCCGTCGTGTCGCGCTTTTTCCGCGAGCATCGCGAGTTCGGTCCGCGAGAACGGGCCACCCTCACGGAGACCGTCTACAGCGTGTTGCGCAAGAAGCTGTTGTTCGACCACCTGTCGCCTTCGGGCTCGGGCTCGAAAGAGCGGCGCATGGCGATTCTGGGTTTCCACGGGCCGCGTGACTTCCTGAAGAGCGCGCTCAACGACACTGAGAAGCGCTGGCTGGACAACTGCGATGCGGTCAACGAAGCCGATCTGCTGGAGCGACACCGGCACAACCTGCCCGAATGGCTCGTCACACCGCTCAAGGCTCAGCTGGGCAATGGTTTCTGGGCGCTGGTCGAAAGCCTGCAACGGCCGGCGCCGCTGGATCTGCGGGTCAATACCCTGAGCGACAAGCGGGCGGATGTCCTGAGCGAACTCAAGCTGGCGGGCATTCCGGCCAAAGCCACGCCGTACTCGCCCTGGGGCTTGCGGGTGGAGGGCAAACCCAATCTGGGCAAGCTGGACGCCTTTGTACGCGGCGCGGTCGAGGTGCAGGACGAGGGGTCGCAACTTCTCGCCCTATTGCTGGACGCCAAGCGCGGCGAGATGGTCGTGGACTTTTGCGCCGGTGCCGGCGGCAAGACGCTGGCAATCGGTGCCAGCATGCGCAACACCGGGCGGCTCTATGCATTCGACACGTCCGCACATCGGCTCGACGCGCTCAAGCCGCGGCTGGCGCGCAGCAAGCTCTCGAACGTCCATCCAGCCGCCATTGCGCACGAGCGGGACGATCGCGTGAAGCGGTTGGCCGGCAAGATCGACCGGGTGCTGGTCGACGCACCCTGTTCCGGACTCGGCACGTTGCGCCGCAGTCCCGATCTCAAATGGCGACAGTCGCCCCAATCGGTGGCGGCACTCGCAGTGACGCAGGCCGCCATCCTCGAGAGCGCCGCGCGACTCGTGAAGCCGGGCGGTCGGCTGGTCTACGCCACCTGCAGCGTGCTGCCGGACGAAAACGAAGTCATTGCGGAGGCTTTCTCGGTGGCCCATCCTGACTTTGTGCCGCAAGATGCCGGGGAGCTGTTGACGGCGCTCAAAGTCGATGGCGCGCCCGATTTGTGCGCCGGTGGCGCCACCGGAGCGCATTACCTGCGTTTGTGGCCCCATCGCCAGGGCACGGACGGTTTCTTTGCCGCCGTATGGAACCGGGCATAGGCGCGTCGCTCCAAAGAGGATGAAAACTTGCGCACGGTCAAGGATTTAGCTCCCTTTTCGGGGGTTGAACCTTTAAAATCGCAAGTTACCTGAACGCCGCGCCTTCGTGCGGCAATGGAGTAATTGACTCAATGATGCTTGCTGACTCTGCCGTCCTGAATGCGGCCATCGAATGGCTCGGACACGGCTTGTGGAATCTGGCCTGGTGGCAGGTCGTGCTGTACACGCTCGTCACGACGCACATCACCATTGCGGCGGTCACGATTTTCCTGCACCGCACGCAGACGCACCGGGCCATGGACCTCGGGCCGATCCCGTCGCACTTTTTCCGCCTGTGGCTGTGGCTCGGTACCGGGATGGTGACCAAGGAATGGGTGGCCATCCATCGCAAGCACCACGCGAAGTGCGAAACCGAGGAAGACCCGCACAGCCCGCAGGTCAAGGGGATCGACGAGGTGTTCTGGCGCGGCGCCGAGCTGTATCGCAAGGAGTCGAAGAACAAGGAAACCATCGAGCGTTACGGCCACGGTACGCCGGACGACTGGATCGAGCGCAACTTGTACACGCGCTACAGCTGGCAGGGCGTCGGCCTCATGCTGGTGATCAACCTGGCGCTTTTCGGTGCGCTCGGCATGGCCGTCTGGGCCGTGCAGATGCTCTGGATTCCCATCACCGCCGCAGGCGTCATCAATGGCATCGGCCACTACTGGGGTTACCGCAATTTCGAGGCGCCGGACGCCAGCCGGAATATTTCCCCGTGGGGGTTGATCATTGGCGGCGAAGAGCTGCACAACAACCACCACACCTATCCGACGTCCGCCAAGTTTTCGGTCAAGAAGTACGAATTCGACATCGGCTGGGTCTACATCCAGATGATGCAGAGGATCGGCTGGGCCAAGGTCAAGAAGGTGCCGCCGAAGATGCAGATGGGCGACATTCAGCCCGTGGCCGACCAGAAGACGCTCGAAGCCGTCATCGCGAACCGCTATGAAGTCATGGCCGGCTACGCGCGCGGGATGCGTCGCACGGCCAAGGACGAGCTGGCCCAGCTCAAGGCCAAGGGCGCGGACCTGTCCGTGCTGAAAGCGGCCAACCGTTGGCTTCATCGGGACGACGACAAGGTCCCGGCCGCGGTCCGTCCGAGCCTGGTGCAGGCCCGTGCTGCACATCCAGTGCTGGACAAGATGGTCACGATGCGGGAAGAACTGCGCCAGCTCTGGCTCAACACCTCGCAATCGCGCGAGCAGTTGGCTGCCGACCTGGCAGCCTGGTGCCATCGCGCCGAGGCCAGCGGCATCGCGGCGCTGCGCGAGTTTTCGATTCGACTGCGCGCTGCCCGCGGCTGAGAGTCGCCGATCGCCATCAAAAAAGCCGGCTCTCGAGCCGGCTTTTTTTTGAGTCTCGCCGAATTACTTCAGCTTGATTTCCTTGTACTCGACGTGCTTGCGCGCCTTCGGGTCGAACTTCATGATCGACATCTTTTCAGGCATCGTCTTCTTGTTCTTGCTGGTCGTGTAGAAGTGGCCGGTACCCGCAGTGGATTCCAGCTTGATTTTTTCGCGTCCGCCTTTGCTCGTTGCCATGGTGTTCGCTCCTTAATTAAGCTTGACCGCGTGCGCGCAGGTCTGCGAGCACGGCGTCGATGCCGTTCTTGTCGATGAGGCGCAGTGCAGCGCTCGAAACGCGCAGGCGCACCCAGCGGTTTTCGGTTTCGACCCAGAAACGACGGTATTGCAGGTTCGGCAGGAACCGGCGCTTGGTTTTGTTGTTGGCGTGGGAAACATTGTTCCCGACCATCGGGCCCTTGCCCGTGATTTCACATACGCGTGCCATGTGGACACTTCTTTCATGAACAGCTGGCACCGATCGCGACAGAACGTCGCCAAGGGTGTGTTGCAGCTTGACCTCGCCAGAAAAGGGTGGCGGTAACCCCTGCCGAATTCGGCAAAGCCTGAGATTATAGCGTGCCGTCCTGCTCCAGGAAGCGCTGGGCGTCCAATGCCGCCATGCAGCCCGTTCCGGCGCTGGTGATCGCCTGCCGATAGACGTTGTCCTGCACGTCGCCAGCGGCAAAGACGCCGGGCACGCTGGTCATGGTGGCAAAGCCCTGCAGGCCCGACTTCGTGATGATGTAGCCGCCCTTCATCTCGAGTTGACCCTCGAAGATGTCGGTGTTCGGGTGGTGGCCGATGGCGATGAAGCAACCCTTCAGTTCGATGTCCTCGGTTTCCCCGGTCAGGGTGCTTTTCAGCCGGATGCCCGTGACACCCGTGTTGTCGCCCAATACTTCGTCGAGCGTGTTGTGCACCTTGAGTTCGATCTTGCCTTCGGCCGCCTTTTCGTTGAGTTTGTCCACCAGGATCGGTTCTGCCTTGAACCTGTCGCGCCGATGCACCAGCGTGACCTTGCTCGCTATGTTTGATAAATACAACGCTTCCTCGACGGCCGTGTTGCCACCGCCGACCACACAAACCTCCTGGTCGCGGTAGAAGAAGCCGTCGCAGGTGGCGCAACCGGAGACGCCGCGCCCCATGAAGGATTGTTCGGAAGGCAGGCCGAGGTACTTGGCCGAGGCGCCAGTGGCGATGATGAGTGCATCGCAGGTGTAGGTGCCGCTGTCGCCGGTCAGCGTGAAGGGGCGCTGGCTGAAGTCCACCTTGCTGATGTGATCGAACACGATCTGGGTCTTGAACCGCTCCGCGTGCTCCAGGAAGCGCTGCATGAGCTCGGGCCCCTGCACGCCATGCACGTCGGCCGGCCAGTTGTCGACTTCGGTCGTCGTCATGAGTTGGCCGCCTTGCGCCATGCCGGTGATCAGCATGGGTTGAAGATTGGCGCGGGCCGCGTAGACGGCCGCCGTATAGCCCGCAGGGCCGGAGCCGAGGATCAAAACCTTGGCGTGTTGGGTCGATGACATGGTAGAAAGCCTATGAGGTACACACCGCAGCGTGTACATTTTCGAGGGTGGTAAGCAGGAGTATCACCGTTCGGATTCAGCCGGACGTGGTGATGTTTTTAATGCGCGCGATTGTATGAATGCATGGATGTTGATGCTTCGCGCGACTTCCGGGGATTGATGAATGTCGATGCTTTCGAACCTTGAGTTGTTGCGGCGCGTGCCGTTGTTCGCCGCACTGACGCCCACGCAATCGGCCAGCATTGCCGATGCCATCGTCAAGAAGCGCTTCAAGCGCGCCGAAGTCGTGGTCGAGCAAGGCAAGAAATCCGACGCGCTCTACATCATCCTGACCGGCCGGGCCCGGGTGATGAGCACCGACAGCCGCGGCCGGGAAGTGATCCTGGCCACGCTCCATCCGGGCGACTACATCGGCGAGATGAGCCTGATCGACGACGAGCCGCATTCGGCCACGGTCCGCACCGAAGTCCAGACCGACGTCCTGACCCTTGGCCGCGAGGCCTTCTCGCGCTGCCTGCCTGAAAACTCTTCGATGGCGCACAACATCATGCGCGGTCTGGTGCAGCGCTTGCGCCACGCCGACCGCAAGATCGAATCGCTCGCCCTCATGGATGTCTATGGCCGGGTCGCCCGTTCGCTGCTCGAGTTCGCGGTAGACGACGGCGCGGGCAACCTCAAGGTGCGCGACAAGATCTCGCGCCAGGACCTGGCCAAGATGGTCGGCGCGTCCCGCGAAATGGTGAGCCGTGTCATGAAGGATCTCGAAGAGCGCGGATTCGTCCAGACGCAGCCCGATGGCTCGATGATCGTCAAGGATCGGCTCTCATCGCTGACCTGAGGTTTGCGCCGGCGATGGCGCCCATCTTTGTTATCGTCATAGAACGCCGTCCGCACCCGGGTGCGTGGCGGCGGTTTTGTTTTTCATGACCTATTCGCTCAATACCCTCCAGTCCTCCTCGGCCGCGGATGCGCAGCCGGTGCGCCTGCGCGCCATGCGTTTCGCGCATGAAATCACCCTGATCGCCGGCTTCGTGGTGCTGCTGTTCTGGCTGCTGGCGATGCTCAGTTACACGCCATCGGACGCGGCGTGGTCGACTTCAGGGACGGGCGGCGAGGTCAAGAACTGGGGCGGGCGGCTCGGTGCCTGGATCGCGGATGGCAGCTATTTCCTGGCCGGCTATTCGGTGTGGTGGTGCTTTGCGGCCGGTGTCCGGGTCTGGTTGTCGTCGCTTGCAGGCTGGCTGCGCGGCGGGGAGGCGAACGCCACCGATGCGCCGCAGCTCGGGCGTTTCAACCGCAGCCGCGTTGCCTTCTGGTTCGGCCTGCTGCTGTTGCTGGCGGCCAGCGCGATGCTCGAATGGTCGCGTCTCTACCGGCTCGAGTTCCGGTTGCCCGGCCACGGCGGTGGCGTGCTCGGTTACTTCGTCGGGCCGCTGAGCGTGAAGTGGATCGGATTCACCGGCTCTGCACTGATCGCCATTGCAGCCGGGGTGATCGGCTCCGCACTCGTCTTCCGCTTTTCGTGGACGCAACTGGCCGAACGCATCGGCTCGCGCGTGTATTCGCTGTTCGAATCCCGCCGCGAGAAGCGAGAGATCGCCGAAGACATCGCACTGGGCAAGCAGGCGGTGCGCGAGCGCCGCGAACTGACTTCGGACGAACGCGAGCTGCAACCCGACGGCGTGGAGTCCGCCGACGAAGAATTGCGCATCGAGCCGCGGCCGAAGCGCAGGGCCGCTTCGCCGCCGGTGCAGATCGAGCCGGCCCTGACCGAAGTGCCGAAGAGCGACCGCGTGGCCAAGGAACGCCAGAAGCCGCTGTTTCGCGAATTGCCCGACAGCAAGCTGCCGCAGGTCGACCTGCTCGATGCCGCGCTGGCGCGGCAGGAGACCGTGTCGCCCGACACGCTCGAGATGACCTCGCGCATGATCGAGAAGAAGCTCAAGGACTTCGGCGTCGAAGTCCGCGTGGTGCTGGCGTCGCCGGGCCCCGTGATCACGCGCTACGAGATCGAGCCGGCCACGGGCGTCAAGGGTTCGCAGATCGTCGGGCTGGCCAAGGACCTGGCGCGCTCGTTGTCACTGGTGTCGATCCGCGTGGTCGAGACCATCCCGGGCAAGAACTACATGGCGCTCGAGTTGCCGAATGCCAAGCGCCAGTCGATCAAGCTCAGCGAAATCCTCGGATCGCAGGTCTACAACGAGGGCAAGTCCTTCCTCACGATGGGCCTCGGCAAGGACATCATCGGCAATCCGATCGTGGCCGACCTGGCCAAGATGCCGCACGTGCTGGTGGCCGGCACCACGGGTTCGGGCAAGTCGGTCGG
>SEGN01000121.1 GCA_004211245.1 Variovorax sp. | reverse complement strand
GGTCTGGGGACTGCGCTACGGTTGGGCGCGGCTCACGGGCAGGCCGGTCACGCCCTGGGTCATGCGCTTCAACCCGGGGGCCGGTTTCGATCGCTTCCGGCAGGCGTCGCGGCAGGCCGCCGAGCCCACGGCCGCTGACGTGGTCAGCGCCCGTGCGCGCGGCGAATCGGTGCGCAGCCCCGTCGTGCTGGGCCCCGCCGATGATGTGACCGACGTTCGGGCCCGTCCCGTGCGCGGCGACTGAGCCTCGCTTTTTTTGATCAGGCGCTGTACAGCGCCTCGATCTCGTTGGCGTAGGCCTTGTAGATGCTGGAGCGTCGCACCTTCATGGTCGCGGTGACTTCGCCGTCGTCGTGGTCCAGCTCCTTGGTGAGCAGATGAAAACGTCTGATCTGCGACACCTGCGCCAGCTTCCCATTGCCGCGCGCCACTTCGGCCTCGATCAGCGCGCGCACCTTGGGTTCTTCCACCAGCGAGCGGAAATGCGTAAAGGGCAGTCGCTGCGCCTCGGCCCATTTGCCGACCGTCTCGTAATCGATCTGCAGCAGCGCACCGACGAACTTGCGGCCGTCCGCCACCACGATGCATTCCTTGATGAAGGGGCTGCCCTTCATGGTGTTCTCGATCTCCGAGGGCGTGAGATTCTTGCCGCCGGCGGTGATCATGATGTCCTTCAGCCGGTCGACGATGCGCAGCTGGCCGCCGGCTTCCTCGCGCACCACGTCGCCCGTGTGCAGCCAGCCGTCGCGGATCGATGAGGCCGTCGCCTCGGGGTTCTTGTAGTAGCCCTCGAACACCATGTCGCCACGCACCAGCAGCTCGCCCGCTTCGCCCACGCGGTGCTCGGTGCCTTGCGTCGGTGGCCCGACGGTGCCGATGGTCACCGCGTCGGCGCGATGGCCTGCGATCATGCCGGTCGATTCGGTCAGCCCGTACACCTCGACCAGCGGCACGCCCAGCGTGCGAAAGAAGCGCACCACGTCCGCGGGAATCGGCGCCGCCCCCGTGAGCGCGATGCGCGCGCGGCGCAGGCCGACGAAGTTCTGCAGCGCGCGCAGCACGGTCCAGTAGGCGATGGCGAAGCGGCCGCGCTCGGCCAGCGTCCAGGCGCTGCGCGGTTTCTCGGCCAGCGGCGCGCAGGCCTCGATGGCCTTGCGGAACAGCGCGCGCTGCAATCTGCCGGCCTCCTGCATCTTGATGCTGATGCCCGCATGCAGCTTTTCCCAGATGCGCGGCACGCCGAGGAACATGGTGGGCGCGACCTCGCGCAGGTCTTCCTGCACGGTGCGGATCGATTCGCCGAAGTTCACCTGCGAGCCGAGGTACAGCGGTACGAAGGCCGTGAGCATCTGCTCGGCCACGTGGCACAGCGGCAGGTACGACAGGTGCGTGGTGTCGCCGTCGAGCCCGAGCCGATCGACGATGCCGGGCACCACGCCGCGGATGTTGCGGTACGAAATCATCGCGCCCTTGGGCTTGCCGGTGGAGCCCGAGGTGTAGATCATCAATCCGATGTCGGCGAGCGTCTGGCGCTGCAGCGCGGCGTCGACGAGTGCGCTGCCGTCGCGCGCCATCACCTCGGCGCCGGCCTGCTCGACTTCTGCAAAGGTCGCGATGCGCTCGCGCACCTCGGGCGGATAGCTTGCGAGGCCCTTGGTCTCGATCACGATGATCTTGCGCAGGCGCGGCAGCTGATCGAGCGCGTCGAGCACCTTGTCGGTCTGCTCCTGGTCTTCGCAGACGATCACTTCGATGTCGGCATGGCCCACCACGTAGGCGACTTCGTTGCTCGGGCTGGTGGGGTACACGCCCACGGTCACGGCGCCGATGAGGCCCGCACCCATCTGCGCGAGCAGCCACTCGACGCGGTTCTCCGAAATCACGCCCAGGTGCCCGCCGGGTGCGAGGCCCATCGCGTGCAGGCCCAGGCCGAAACAGCTGGCGCGCCGCAGGTAGCCGGCCCAGTCGAGCGGATGCCAGATGCCGAAATCCTTCTGCCGGATCGCGATGCGCCGCGGCTGCAGGCGCGCCTGCTCGCGCAGCATCTGTGGCAAGGTGAGCGATGGAAGCAGGTTCGTCGTCATGACAGCCAGCGCTTGCGGCGCTTGTAGTGCTTCAGCTCCCGGAAGCTGCGCGATTCGCCGCTGCCGCCCACGCCGAGATAGAACTCGCGCACGTCGGGGTCGGCCGCCAGCCGTTCGGCGCTGCCGTCGATCACGACCTTGCCGCTTTCCATGATGTAGCCCGTGTGCGCAATGGCCAGTGCCACGCTCGCGTTCTGTTCCACCAGCAGCATCGACGTGCCGCGCTCCGCGTTGATGCGCGCAATGATCGTGAAGATGTCCTCGACCAGCTTGGGCGACAGGCCCAGCGAGGGCTCGTCGAGCAAGATCAGTTGAGGCTTCGCGACCAGTGCGCGGCCGATCGCGAGCATCTGCTGCTCGCCGCCCGAGAGATAGCCCGCGAGGCCCTTGCGGCGCTCGTGCAGGCGAGGGAAATAGGCGTAGACGTCGTCGAAATTGCGTGACGCGGGCCCGGCGCCCGCACGCCCGGTCAGCGCGTAGGTCGCGGCCACCAGGTTCTCTTCGACCGTCAGGTCTTCGAACACGCGCCGGCCTTCCATGACATGGCTCAGGCCGCGCCGCACCAGTTGCTGCGGCGCAAGCCGCTCGGTCGGCGCGCCGTCGAACCGGATCCGCCCGGCCTCGACCTCGCCGTCTTCCAGCGCGAGCAGGCCCGACACTGCCTTCAGCGTGGTCGACTTGCCCGCGCCATTGCTGCCCAGCAGCGCCACGATCTGGCCGCGCGGCACGACCAGCGACAGGCCGCGCAAGACTTGCACGACCTTGTTGTAGACCACCTCGATGTTGTTGACCTCGAGCACGTTCATGGCTCGGCCCCAGTCTTCGCGCACTTCGTGTCGCTTTGCCAACCCCCTGCCGGGGCCAACACCGGCAGCCCGGCAGAGCCGGTTCTGCGGTGTTCCTGGAAGCAGAGTCGAGCGCCCATCTCTTACTGCGAGAGATTGATCCAGTCCGACGCCGGCACCATCTTCTGCGCCTTCATGTCGGCCTTGTAGACGCGGCCGACGGGAATCGAGTTGCCCTTGACGGTGATCGGCGTGCCGATGAGCCCGCCGGTGTCGAAGTCCTTGATGGTGTTGAGCGCGGCCTTCAGGTTCTTGCCATCGAGCGGCTTGCCGGCGTCGAGCGTGCGCTTGGCGGCTTCCGTGAACAGCATCGCCGTGAGGAAGCCCTGCGTGTAGGCCGTGCTCTGGTAGTCGGGGCGCAGTGCGCGGATCTTGTCGAGCATCGGCGCCTTGGCCGTGGTGTCGTAGTAGTAGCGGTAGGGCATGACGCCCATGAAGCCGTCGCCGCCTTCGCCCATCTTCATGACGGTGGAGCTGTCCATGGTCCAGAAGGTGCCCATCCACTTGCTGGTCATGCCCATCTGCTTGCCCTGCTGCACGAACTCGGGAATGGGCGCGAGGATGTAGCCGTGGAAGATCGTGTAGTCGGGCGCGGCGCGGCGCAGCTTTATGACTTCGGTCGACACGTCGACGCTGCCCGCGGGCGTCATGAGCTTCACGGGCACGCTCAGGCCGAGCTTCTTCGCGGCGGCTTCGCTGGCCTCGATGGGGTCGCGGCCGAACTCGGAATCGGAGTACACGAAGGCCACCTTCGCGCCCGGCTTTTCCTTGGCGATGTGGCGCAGGAGAATGCCGATCTGCTCGGTGTAGTCGGGGCCCACGATGAACTGGTTCGGGTACTTGGTCGCGTCGTTGAGCTCGGTCGCAAACGAGGCGCCGGCCATCAGAATCTGGCCGCTGCGGTCGAGCTCGGGATTGATGGTCTTGGAGAAGCCGGTCGAATCGCCGTAGTACAGATTGACTTTGTTCTGGCTCGTGATCTTCTTGAACGCCGCCACCGACACGTCGACCTTGTAGCCCGTGTCCTCCGGCACGTAGCGCAGCTTGCGCCCCTTGATGCCGCCCGCGTCGTTGACGATCTTCACGTAGTCGGCAATGCCGGCGTTGATGCCCACGCCCGCGAAGGCGAACACGCCGGTCATCGGGATGGAGCCACCGATGACGATGTCTTCGCTGGCTTGCGCGTGTGCCGCGAAGGGCGCGGCGGCGGCCAGGCCGGCTGCGAGCAGCAGGGCGCGGCGCGAGTGGGAAGGCTTCTTCGTTGTCTTGGACATGTGAATCTCCTGGTTCTAGTTACGGAACGGCCATAGGTGAAAGAAGCGGCGTATGCGCCGCCACACTTCTGCGAGCCCATGCGGCTCGAATACCAGAAATCCGACGATCAGCAGGCCGAAGACGACGGTGCGCACCGGCGAGAGGAATACGGTCATTTCGACGCCGCCCGGCAGCAGGTCGACGATGAGCTTGAGCAGTTCGGGCACCATGGTCATGAACACCGCGCCGAAGATGCCGCCCAGGATGGTGCCCATGCCGCCGACGATGATGGCCGCCAGGAAGAAGATCGACATCAGGAGCGGAAAGCTCTCCGGCGTGACCACGCGGAAGAAGTAGGCCCACAGCCCGCCCGCCACGCCGGCGTAGAACGACGAGAGCCCGAACGACAGCAACTTGTAGCGCAGCAGCGGGATGCCCAACACCTCGGCCGAGATGTCGCGGTCGCGGATGGCGATGAACGCGCGTCCCACCCGCGTGCGGAACAGATTGGCCGCGCCAAGCACCATGAGCACCATCACGGGAACGATCACCCAGTAGAGGCGGAACGAGGTGTCCAGGGGCAGGCCGAAGAGCTGCGCGGGCGGCAGCGAGATGCCCGTGGTGCCGCCCGTGAGCTTGAGGTTGGCGAACAGGAAGTGCGTGATGAAAGACGCCGCGATGGTCGCGATGGCGAGGTACAGGCCCTTCACGCGCAGCGACGGAATGCCGACGATCAATCCGCCGAGCATTGCGACCACGCCGCCCGCGAGGATGTTCAGCAGGAAGGGTGTGCCCAGCCGCGTCTGCATGATCGCCACCGTGTACGCACCCAGGCCCATGAACGCGGCCTGGCCCAGGCTCACGAGGCCCGTGTAGCCCGTGAGGATGTTCAGGCCCGTGGCGCTCGCCACGTTGATGGCGACAAGACACGCGAGATACAGCCAGTAGTCGCTGGCCGTGAAAGGGAACAGCACGAGCAGCGCGACGCCGATCGCGAGCCACGCCTTCTGCGTGCGCGAATCGAACAGCGCCGCGTCGGCGGTGTAGCTTTGCTTGAGGGTGCCGATGCGCATGGCTAGAGTCTCTCGATCTCGTGCGTGCCGAAAAGGCCGTACGGCCGCACCATCAGCACGAACACCAGAACGATGAACGTGGCGAGCAGCTTGTATTCGCCGCCGAGGTAGGAGCCGGCCAAGGCCTCGATCAGCCCGATGAGCACACCGCCGACCAGCGCGCCGAGCACGCTGTCGAGACCGCCGACGATCACCACCACCAGCACCGACAGCCCGAACACGCCCATCGACGACGAGATGCCGCCGATGGCGCCGACGATGATGCCGGCCACCGCGGCGATCATGGAAGAGGCCACCCAGGCGAGCGAGAACACGCGCGGCACGTGGATGCCCATCGCGTACGCCGCCGCCTGGTCGGAGGCCGTGGCCCGCAGCGCCACGCCGCCGCGCCAGAAGCGGAACAGCAGCAGCACGAGCCCGATCAGCACCACGGCGATCAGCGCGCCGTAGGCGATCTTCGGGGCGAGAAAAGCTTCGCCGATCATCACGGGCGTGTTGGGCAGGAACTCGGGCAGGCGCCGCTGGTCGGCGGTCCAGATGATCTCGACCAGCCCGACGAGGATCGACGCCAGTCCCACCGTCACCATGAACACCGAGATCGGCGGCTCGCCCAGCAGCGGGCGGATCATGGTGCGCTCGATCACCGCGCCCAACAGGCCGGTGCCGATCACCGAGCCCAGCACCGCCATCCAGATCGGCAGCGAGAAGCTCGCGGCGAAGGTGAAGAACAGGTAGGCGCCGACCATCAGCATCTCGCCGATGGCGATGTTGACCACACGCGTCGCCTTGTAGACCAGCACGAAGGCCAGTGCCGCGAGGGCATACAGGCCACCGCCGGCAATGCCGGTGAGCGCGATCTCGAAGAGGTAGGCCCAATCCATCAGGCGGCTCCCACCGTGGCTTCGCCGCGCAGCCGGCGACGCAGCTCGCCGACATCGCCCGCACCGAGGTAGGCGCGAATCACTTCGGGGTCGGCCTGCACCTGCGCCGGCGTGCCTTGCGCGATGACCTGTCCGAAGTTGAGGACCACCACATGGTCCGACAGGTCCATCACCATGCCCATGTCGTGCTCGACCATCAGCACCGTGATGCCCCATTCGCGCCGCACGTCCAGGATGAAGCGCGCCATGTCTTCGGTCTCTTCGCGGTTCATGCCGGCCACGGGCTCGTCGAGCATCAGCACCTTGGGCTGCATGGCCAGCGCGCGCGCCATTTCGACGCGCTTTTGCAGGCCATAGGGCAGGGCAGCCACCGAGGCGTGGCGGATGTGGTCGATCTCGAGGAAATCGATGATGCGTTCCTCGACGTCGCGGCGCAGCTCGGCCTCTTCCCGGCGCGCGCGGCCCAGGTAGAAGAGGGCGTCGAACACGTTGGTCTTGAGGTGCGCATGGCGACCGAGCTTGATGTTGTCGAGCACGGTCATGCCGCGGAACAGCGCGATGTTCTGGAAGCTGCGCGCTAGGCCGAGCGCGGCGCGCCGGGGTGCGGGCAGCCGAGTGATGTCGGCGCCTTCGAACAGCACGCGGCCCTGCGAGGGCTTGTAGAAGCCCGAGATGGTGTTGAACAGCGAGGTCTTGCCCGCGCCGTTCGGCCCGATCACCGCGGTGATGGAGCCGGGCGCGACGCTGAAACCGACGTGGGTGAGCGCCTTCACGCCGCCGAATGCCAGCGTCAACGCCTCGGCCTGCAGCACCGGCGCCGTGGCGGCAGGTGCCGGCATGGAGGGTTCCGGTCGGGTCTCGTCAGGCATGGCTAAGGGGTGCGCCGCAAGGGTCAGGGTTTGTGTCCAGCAGCGGAATGCTACTGGCCCGTAAAATTCCTACTGGCCGGTAATGTCCGTGTTCGCCGCAGGTCGCGGCATCGGGACTTTCCCCGCCCGCACAAACCCCATGCCCCGTTCTTCCGCCGTTTCTGCTTCAGCGCCCGCTTCTCCATGGCAGCCCGCCGACCGCCGCGTGCAGCAGCGCGAGGTGAAGCGCATGGCCGTGTTGCGCACGGCCGCGCAGCTCTTCAACGAACGCGGCTTCCACGCGACTTCGCTCGACGACATTGCCGAGCGGCTCAACGTGAGCAAGCCCACGCTGTACTACTACATCGAGAGCAAGGACCAGATCCTGCTCGAGTGCGTGAAGATGGCGCTCGACCTCATGCAGACCGGCATCGGCGAGGTGCGCGCCGCGGGCGGCAGCGCCATCGATCAGCTCAAGGCCTGCATGCGCATCTACTCGGGCGTGGTGACGCAGGACTTCGGCATGTGCGTGATCCGCATCGGCGAAGACCCGCTGCCCGACCCGCTCAAGAAGGAACTGCGCCGCCTCAAGGCCGGCATCGACGGGCATTTCCGCCGGCTGATCGAAGAGGGCGTGGCCGAAGGCGAACTCGCGCCCTGCGACCCGAAGATGGCCGCCTTCATGCTGGCCGGCGCGCTGAGCTGGATCGGCCGCTGGTACCGCCCCGACGGCGACCTCACACCCGACCAGATCGCCGATCAAGGGATCGCGCTCCTGCTCAACGGCGTGCAGCAGCGTGCCCCCACAAAAGTGAATCCATGAAGCATGAAACCGCTTCCCCCCGGCCGGTGGACCGCGATTTCCGGATCGGCCATGATGCCTTTTCCGGCAAGAAGCCCGCCGCCCTTACCGGCCGCTGAAGAATTCCTCGTTTTCGTTTTCATTCCAGGAGACCCATCCCATGACCCAACGCGACATCTTCGTGGTCGGCACCGCCCGCACCGCCATCGGCACCTTCGGCGGTTCGCTGAAGGACGTGCCCAACACCCAGCTGGCGACCACCGCCGTCAAGGCCGCCATCGAGCGCAGCGGCGTCGCGCCCGACGCCATCGGCCATGTGGTGATGGGCAACGTGATCCCGACCGATGTGAAGGACGCCTACCTGAGCCGCGTGGCGGCCATCGATGCGGGTTGCCCCATCGAGACGCCGGCCTTCAACGT
>SEGN01000120.1 GCA_004211245.1 Variovorax sp. | reverse complement strand
GTAGTAGCCGGGAGGCGGGCCGTAATACACGGGCGGGGCGGGCTGGTAGTAGACGGGCGGCGGCGGCGCCTGGTAGACCGGCGCCGGTTCGTAGTACCGGGGCGTTTCGACGCCGATCGACCAGCTCACCTGTGCACTGGCGGCGCCGGCAGCGGTCATTGCAGCGGCGGCCAGCGCCGTGCCGAGAAAACGCTTCGCCAGGGTGGCGTGGGCAATTCGCATGGTGTTCTCCAGAAGACGCGGGAGCGCCTTTGAGACTTTAACGCCCGACCCCGCGCCTGGGTGGACAACCATGCGCCCGGGTCAGGCGGCCCGGGCCGCTTCCTCCCGCGAGCGCCGCGCTTCATAAGTCTTGAGGTGCGCGTAGGCAATCTTCAACATCGACTGGACAGCCGGTGATGCCGGCGCGCTGCGGCGCAGCAGATCGCCGAGGATGTGGTCGGCCTCGGTCGGCGCACCGCGCTCGATATCCTTGAACATCGAAGCGGTGATGGGCGAGCCTGCCGCACCCACCATCGCGCGACCGCGTTCCATCGACACCGTGCTCGGGGCATACCCGTTGTGCGCCGCGATGCCGGCGCACTCGTCCAGCAGTGCCAGCGCCAGGTCCTTTCCGCCGGCACTCACGATGTCGCCGACGCACGAGCGCATCAAGGTCGTGATGCCCGCGAGCGCGGCGATGAATGTCCATTTCTCCCACATGGCCTGGAGGATGTTGTCGCTCGCGGCGCTGTCGAAGTTGGCAGTGGCAAAGGCCGTGGCAATGGCGTCGGTGCGTGCCGAACGGCCCCCGTCGAGCTCGCCGAAGTTCAGCGTGTGCATCTCATTCAGGTGCAACACGGTGCCGACGTCGTCGAGCGCCGCCGAGATCAGGCAGAGCCCGCCGAGCACGCGGGCACGGCCGAACCGATCGGTCAGCAGGTCGAGATGCTGCATGCCATTGAGCAATGGAAGGATCGCGGTGTCCGGCCCGACTGCGGCGGCGAAAGCGTCGGTCGTCGAGGCCAGGTCGTAGGCCTTGCAACCGACGATGACCAGATCGAAAGGGACATCGATGTCCTCGGCCAGCACATGCGGCGGATTCGGGATGTGCGCGTTCCCTGCGGGACTCTTGATGACCAGCCCGTTGCCGGCGATCTGCGCAGCGCGGCGCGGGCGCAGCAGGAAGGTCACGTCCTGGCCCGCCTGCAGCAGACGGCCGCCAAAATATCCCCCCAGCGCGCCTGCGCCCACGACCAGAATTTTCAGCGTCATGCCCTCGTTGTAGTCGATCGGCACGAACGGCGCAGACGCAATGCGAAAGGCCCGCCTGCGCGGGCCTTCGAACTGGCTGCCGGGCGCTCAGGCAGCGAGGCTGGCCAGGTCCTGGTTTGCGGCCTGCTCCGCGACCGCGACCGCGATGTCGGTGCGAGCCGACGCCAGTGCGCTGGCCTTCGCCGCCTCGCCCATCGCCAGACCTTCGGCACGCACGAAGCGCACGTCGGTGATGCCGAAGAATCCGAAGATCACCTTGAGGTAGCTCTCCTGGTGTTCCATGGCGCGGCCGCCTTCGCTGGTCGAATACGCGCCACCGCGGGTCGAAGCCACGATCACCGTCTTGCCGCCGGCCAGGCCGACCGCGCCCTTGTCGGTGTACTTGAAGGTCCGGCCGACCTGCGCGAGACGATCGATCCAGGCCTTCAACTGGCTCGGGATGCTGAAGTTGTAGAGCGGTGCGCCGATCACGATCACGTGGGCGGCCAGGAACTGGCTCACCAGCTTTTCGGAAACGGCATTCTCGAAGCGCTGGGCTTCGGTCGGTGCGGCTTGCACACCCACCTTGATGCCGAGCGCATCGGCGCTGAAATGGTTGGGCGTGTCCACTGCCAGGTCGAGGTAGTCGACGCTGGTGTCGGGATGGGTCTTGCGCCATTCGGCAACCACTTCGGCGGTCAGCAGGCGGGAAACGGAGTTGGCACCGAGGACGCTCGAGTCGACATGCAGCAGTTTCGTCATGATTTCGCTCTCTTTCAATGAAGGGGCCGGCAATACCGCCGGCATGAGAAGGATTCTATTTTTGTAGCGAGTATTCGATAAGTAGCCGGTTATGGCCTAGATCGTTCTGTATATAGGACAATGAGCCCATGCAAGACCTCAACGACATGGTTCTTTTCGCCGAAGTGGCAGAGCACGGCGGTTTCGCGGCGGCGGGCCGGGCGATCGGCGTGCCGAAATCCCGCCTCTCGCGGCGGGTGGCCGAACTCGAACAGCGGCTCGGCGTGCAACTCCTTCAGCGCAGCACGCGCAGCCTCTCGCTCACCGCTGCCGGGGAGCTGTACCTGCGGCACTGCGCCGCGCTGCGCGATGCCGCACAGGCCGCGGCCGAGGCGGTGGCCCAGATCCAGACCGAGCCGCGCGGCACCGTGCGAATCAGCTGCCCGGTGACGCTGGCCCACAGCAGCGTCGGGCCGCTGCTGCCGATCTTCATGAAGCGTTTTCCGCTGGTGCGGGTCGAGATGCGGGTGTTGAACCGGCCGGTCGACCCGGTGGAGGACGGCATCGACATCGCACTGCGCGTGCGCGCCGTCATCGAGGACAGCGCGACCCTCGCGGCCCGCAACTTCGGCCAGAGCCGCGGCATGCTGGTGGCGAGCCCGGAACTGCTGAAGCGAAGCGCGCCGGTCCGGTCGGTCGAAGACCTGCGCCAACTCGACATGGTGTCGATGGGCAGCAGCGACGGCGTGACGAGCTGGAACCTGTTCGGCCCGGACGGCGCCACACACAAGCACGAGCATCAGCCGCGTTACGTAGCGGACGACCTGCTCACCCTGCGGTACGCCGTGCTGCAGGGCATCGGTGCCGCCGTGCTGCCGGACTACATGTGCCGCGACGATGTGAAGGTCGGCCGGCTGGTCAAGGTGCTGCCCGATTGGGGGCCAGCGGCTGCCATCACCCATGCGATGTATCCGCCGCGCCGCGCGCTAGTGCCGGCAGTGCGGGAACTGATCGAGTTCCTCGCTGAAAACCTGGATGGCGACGAACCGCACGACTTCGTCATTTGAGCTGCCTTATGCGCAGGATGCCATATACAAACAATTAGATATTCGTTTGAGTTGCAAGAGCTTGTTCCGACAATGGCCTGCCAAGACACCTCCAAGGACCGACCATGGCCGCCCTCCGACTCGGTGACATCGCCCCCGACTTCACGCAGGATTCCAGCGATGGCCCCATCGCTTTCCACGACTGGGCGGGCGATTCCTGGGTCGTGCTGTTCTCGCACCCGGCCGATTTCACCCCGGTGTGCACCACCGAACTGGGCAAGACTGCCGCGCTGTCGACCGAGTTCGCAAAACGCGGCGTGAAGCCGATCGCGGTGAGCGTCGACCCCGTCGACAAGCACCGCGAGTGGATCCACGACATCAACGAGACGCAGAACACCACGGTCAACTTTCCGATCCTGGCGGACGCCGACCGCACGGTGGCGAATCTCTACGACATGATCCACCCGAATGCGTCGGCCACCGCCACCGTGCGCAGTGTGTTCATCATCGATCCGAAGCATGTGATCCGCACCACGCTCACCTACCCGGCCAGCACGGGGCGCAACTTCGACGAGATCCTGCGCGTGATCGACTCCCTGCAGCTCACCGACAGCCACAAGGTCGCCACGCCCGCCAACTGGAAGGACGGCGACGATGTCGTCATCATCCCGGCGCTCCAGGATCCGGCCGAACTCGCGCAACGGTTCCCGAAGGGTTTTACGCCGGTGCGGCCCTATCTGCGCGTGACGCCGCAGCCCAACAAGTGACGACCCGCCTGGTCATCGTTCCGGGCTGGCGAGGCTCCGGCCCCGGCCATTGGCAGAGCCTGTGGGCCGAGCAGCTGCAGGGCGCCGAACGCGTGGCACAGGACGACTGGGTCACGCCTTCGCGCGAATCGTGGGTGCGCAACCTCGAATCGCTCATCCTGTCGCGGCCCGAACCGGTGGTGATCGCGGCGCACAGCCTTGGCTGCATTGCCACCGCGCACCTGGGCCACGCGGCCGTGGAACGCATCGCAGGTGCTTTGCTGGTGGCGCCGGCCGACCCCGAGCGCCGGTCGGTGCTGTCCGACTTCGCTCCCGTGCCGTACGCGAAACTGCCGTACCGCAGCATCGTGGTGGCCAGCAGCAACGACCCCTTTTGCCCGGTGCGGCTGGCAGGCGCCTATGCCCGCGCCTGGGGCAGCGAATTCGTCCGCATGCAGAATGCTGGCCACATCAACATCGACTCCGGACACGGCGACTGGCCTCTGGGCCTGGCGCTGCTGCAGTCGCTGACCGATACACCGGCGACGAAGCCGGCGCGTCGGGATTTCTTCGAACCTTTGGCAACCTCATGACTTTCAGAACCAAGATCCTTCTCGCCGGTGTCGCCATGTTGGCCGGCGCCTCCGCTTTCGCCCAGAGCAGCACGCTGCTCAACGTGTCTTACGACGTGGCGCGCGAGTTCTACAAGGACTACAACACGGCCTTCGTCGCGCACTACAAGAAGACCACCGGCAAGGACGTCAAGATCGATCAATCGCATGCCGGATCGAGCGCCCAGGCGCGCGCCGTGGCCGACGGCCTCGACGCGGACGTGGTGACGATGAACACCAGCACGGACGTCGAGTTCCTGGCCGAAAAGGGCGTGGTCGCGAAGGACTGGGCCAAGCGCTTTCCCGACAACGCGTCGCCCACCACCTCCACCATGCTGATGCTGGTGCGCAACGGCAACCCGAAGGGCATCAAGGACTGGGACGACCTGGTCAAGCCGGGCGTGCAGGTGGTCATCGTCAACCCGAAGACGGGCGGCAACGGCCGCTACGCCTACCTCGCGGCGTGGGGCTACATCAAGAAGAAGGGTGGCACCGATGCGCAGGCAGCCGAGTTCGTCGGCAAGCTGTTCAAGAACGTCCCGATCCTGGCGCGCGGCGGCCGGGATGCCACCACCGCCTTCCTGCAGCGCAACATCGGCGACGCGCTGATCACCTTCGAATCCGAAGTGGTCTCGATCGACCGCGAATTCGGCGCCGGCAAGGTCGACGTCGTGTACCCGTCGATCAGCGTGCTGGCCGAGAACCCGGTCGCCGTGGTCGAACGCACGACGGCCAAGAAGGGTACCGGCGAACTGGCGAAGGCCTACCTCAATTACCTGTACTCCGAGGAAGCGCAGGAGATCGCGGCCAAGCACGCATTGCGCCCGCGTTCGCAGGCCGTGCTCAGGAAGCACGCCGCCACCTTCAAGCCTTTGCAACTGTTCACCGTGCAGGAGCTGTTCGGCAGCCTGAGCGAAGCCCAGAAGGTGCACTTCAATGACGGCGGCCAATTCGACAAGCTCTATACGCCCGGCGCGAAGTAATCGATGAGTGGTGTTGTTTCTTCGGCGCTGCCATCCGTGGCAGCGCCGCTTTCGCATGTCGGCGCCCCCCGGGCGTCGCGCCGCGTTCTGCCCGGCTTCAACCTGACGCTCGGCTATACGGTCCTGTACCTCAGCCTGATCGTGCTGATCCCGCTGTCGGCGTTGGTCTTCAAGACCTTCACGCTCACCTGGGACCAGTTCTGGACTGCCGTGAGCGCGCCGCGCGTGGTGCATTCGTACAAGCTCACGTTCGGCGCCTCGCTGATCGCGGCGCTGGTCAACCTCGTGTTCGGCCTGCTCGTGGCGTGGGTGCTGGTGCGCTACAAGTTTCCGGGCAAGCGCATCGTCGACGCACTAGTCGATCTGCCGTTTGCACTGCCGACGGCCGTGGCCGGCATTTCGCTCACGGCACTGCTGGCCGGCAACGGCTGGATCGGGCAGTTCCTCGAGCCGTACGGCATCAAGCTGGCCTTCACACCGGCCGGCATCGTGATCGCGCTGATCTTCATCGGCCTCCCGTTCGTGGTGCGCACGGTGCAGCCCGTGCTGGAGGACACCGAGAAGGAGCTGGAAGAAGCCGCCACCTCGCTCGGCGCGACGCGGCTGCAGACCTTCACCAAAGTGATCTTCCCGTCGATCGCGCCGGCGTTGCTGACCGGCTTCGCGATGGCCTTCGCGCGCGCGATCGGTGAATACGGCTCGGTGATCTTCATTGCCGGCAACATGCCGATGGTGTCCGAGATCACGCCGCTCATCATCATCGGCAAGCTCGAGCAGTACGACTACGCGGGCGCCACGGCGGTCGCGCTGGTGATGCTGATGTTCTCGTTCGTGCTGCTGCTGATCATCAACGCGCTGCAGGGCTGGCAGCGCCGTCGTTCGGGGGGTACCTGATGAGCGCACCCTCCAAAGTGATCCGTCGTGCAACCTCCGGGACGACCGAGGCCGCATGGGTGCGCTGGACGCTGATCGGCGCTGCGCTGCTGTTCATGCTGCTGTTCCTGGTACTGCCGCTGGCCGCCGTGGCCGCAGAAGCGCTTCGCAAGGGCGTGGGCGCGTATCTCGAGGCGCTGAAGGAGCCCGATGCCTGGAGCGCGATCGAGCTCACGCTCATCACGGCCGCGATCGCGGTGCCGCTCAACCTGGTGTTCGGGGTAGCGGCGGCCTGGGCCATCGCCAAATACGAGTTCCGCGGCAAGGCCATCCTCACCACGCTGGTCGACCTGCCGTTCGCGGTGTCGCCGGTGGTGGCTGGCCTGATCTACGTGCTGGTGTTCGGCGCTCAGGGCTGGTTCGGGCCCTGGCTGGCGGAGCACAACATCAAGATCATCTTCGCGGTGCCCGGCATCGTGCTGGCGACCGTGTTCGTGACGTTCCCGTTCATCGCGCGCGAGCTGATCCCGCTGATGCAGGCTCAGGGCAGCGACGAGGAACAGGCCGCCATCGTGCTCGGCGCAACCGGCTGGCAGACCTTCTGGCGCGTGACACTGCCCAACATCAAGTGGGGACTGCTGTACGGCGTGATCCTCTGCAACGCGCGCGCCATGGGCGAGTTCGGCGCGGTGTCGGTGGTGTCGGGCCACATTCGCGGGCAGACCAACACGATCCCGCTGCATGTGGAAGTGCTCTACAACGAGTACCAGTCGGTCGCGGCGTTTGCCTGCGCATCGCTGCTGGCGATCCTGGCGCTGGTGACGCTGGTCATCAAGTCGGTGATCGAGTGGCGCCACGAGCGCGAGATGAAGGCCATCGCCGAGCTGCCGCCGGAACGCCCTCCGGCGGCCTGAAGAGAGTGAGAAGAACATGAGCATCGAAATCCGCAACATCAGCAAACGCTTCGGCGACTTCCATGCGCTGAGCGACGTCAACCTCGACATCGCTTCCGGCGAACTGGTCGCGCTGCTCGGTCCCTCGGGCTGCGGCAAGACCACGTTGCTGCGCATCATCGCGGGCCTGGAAACCGCCGACCAGGGCAACATCCTGTTCTCGGGCGAGGACACCACCGACGTGCACGTGCGCGAACGTCAGGTCGGTTTCGTGTTCCAGCACTACGCGCTGTTCCGTCACATGACCGTCTTCGAGAACGTGGCCTTCGGCCTGCGCGTGAAGCCGCGAAAGGAGCGGCCTACGGACGCACAGATCAAGCAGAAGGTGACCGACCTGCTCAAGCTGGTGCAGCTGGACTGGCTGGCCGACCGCTATCCCTCGCAGCTCTCGGGCGGGCAGCGCCAGCGCATCGCGCTGGCACGCGCGCTGGCGGTCGAACCCAAGGTGCTGCTGCTCGACGAGCCCTTCGGCGCGCTCGACGCCAAGGTGCGCAAGGAGCTGCGGCGCTGGCTGCGCCGGCTGCACGACGAGCTGCACGTCACCTCGATCTTCGTCACGCACGACCAGGAAGAAGCGCTCGAAGTCGCCGATCGCGTGGTCGTCATCAACAAGGGCCACATCGAGCAGGTCGGCTCGCCGCAGGAAGTGTGGGATCAGCCGGCCAGCCCGTTCGTCTACGGATTCCTCGGCGACGTGAACTTGTTCCATGGCCGCGCACACGAGGGCGAGGTCCAGGTCGAGGGCATCCGCCTGCAGGCACGCAACTCCCTGCGCAACAGTTCCGGGACCTGGGTCTGCACGAGGGCGACACCGTCGTCGCCACGCCGCGCAAGGCCCGGGTGTTCGTAGAAGACTGGGTGTCCCCTTGATCGATTGGTACTTTGGCGCACCGCGCCGTGCGTTCGCGCTCATCAGCGCCGCCTGCGTCGCGATGCTGGCTTTCGGGATGTACCTGCAGCACGTGGTCGGGCTGGAGCCCTGCCCGATGTGCGTGGTGCAGCGCTATGCGCTGATCCTGGTGGCGGTTTTCACCGGCGTCGCGGCGACCGGCGAGCGCCGCGGTCTGCACGTTTCGATGGCATTGCTGGCCTTGCTGACCGCCGTCGGCGGCGCCTTCACCGCCGCGCGCCAGACCTGGCTTCAGTGGCACCCGCCCGAGTTCGCGAGCTGCGGCCGCGACATCTACGGGATGATCGAAACCTTCCCGCTTCAGCGTGCGTTGCCGATGATCTTCAAGGGCAGCGGCGACTGCTCGAAGATCGACTGGACGTTTCTGGGCCTGTCGATCGCCAACTGGTCGTTCATCGCCTTCGTGGTGTTCGCCGTGCTGCTGATCGTCCTGATGGCACGCGGCCCCGGCCGCGCGCGGCCGTCTTACAACGGCAGTGTGTCGAAGGCGGCGTAGGCCGTCGCCAGCCACGTCTTGACGCGCTGGCGCTCCAAGAGTCCGAGCGCGTTCGGGCCTTCCTTGTCGTTCACGGCCTTCCAGAAGCTCGTGTTCTGTGCGTCGATCTTGCGCATGCTCGCGTCATGCAGGCGCGGCATCGCGATCACCTGCGCGCCGACGGCCGTGGCCTTGGCCAGCGACTGCGAGCCGAGCAGCATGCCGAAATCGCTGCCGCGGCCGTAGTTCTGCACCACGATGTAGTTGGGCTTGTCGCCGAAGGTGTCGATCAGGCGGCCGAGCAGGTCGGTCGAGTCGCGGCCGTCGTCCAGCACGTGCCAGAAATTGACCGCGACGTTCAGCTCCCTGAACACGTCGAACAGGTCCGATTCCTTGATCCAGCGCGACAGCGGCGCCAGCGTCTGCGCGGCCAGGTCGACGATCACGCTTTGCGCGGGATTGGTCTCGAAGCCGTTCACGATGGTGTCGAGCCCTTCGAAGCTGTCCACCACCACAGGCGAGGCGAAGCCTTCGTAGAAGCGCGTGAACGAGCTGTGCGAGCGGTCGGTGTCGTAGCCGGTGAAGGGGCGGCTGCGGTCGATGAAGTACTGCGCCAGCACGCGGGCCGTGACCGACTTGCCCACGCCGCCTTTTTCGCCGCCGATGAAATTGATGGAACTCATGAGATGCCTGCCCGAAGAGAAGTGGTGGAATATTTTAGGTGCCGCACTGCGGCGGCGATCAGGGCTTCACCATTGCAAAGAACGGGCCGAGGCTTCCGAGAATCAGGTTCTGGCTGAAATCGAGTGCGGCACGCCGGTACTTCTCGTCGGCCTGGGCGGCCATCAGGTCGAGCCGTGCCACCACCTTCGACAGTTCGCGGTCGGTGACCAGGTTGCGGCCCCGGTCGCTGATTTCGGTGGCCAGCAGCAGCGGCTGCCCGTCCGCGCCGTTCTTCGAGCTGATCAGCCACAGCGAGATTTCCACGTTGCGCGCTGCGCGGTAGCTGTTCTCCGCATTCACGCCGTCGATCATGGTCTGGTCCCAGGTGTTGCCGTTGGCCTCCTTCAGCATCGAAGCCCAGCCGATCACCAGCGCCGCCACGCGGTCGCCTTGAAAGGCCTGTGGCCCGGCCTCGAAGGCCATGCGGATCGCATCGATGCCGAGCGCGCCCTTGAGTTCGGGCAACGGCGTGCCCTGCATCACGGCGTCCCAGGTCCGCTGGGTCGCTTCCTCGGGCGTCCTGGCCCACTTGCGCCATTCGCGCGGATTGCGGCGGTACAGCGACAGCTGCACGCGCCGGATCGACTGCAGGTTGTCGCGCAGCGCGAGGTTGGCGATGCGGTTGGCGCCGGACTGCAGCCATTCGTTGTTGCCGTACGGTTCGGCGCGTTCGGTCGAGTTGATGACGCTGCTGCAGCCCGTCGCGCCGAGCAGCCATGCCGCGGCGCCGGACAGGGCGGCGCGGCGGTTGTGAGAGGGGAGAAGTGCCGGATCACTCATGGGCTGCACGTTATCATCGTCGCCTCGGGTGGCAGCCAGCAGGCTGTGCATTTTTCCTGACAAGTCGTGCGTCTCAACTCCATCAAGCTTTCCGGCTTCAAGTCCTTCGCCGAGCCGACCAACTTTCTTCTGCCGGGTCAACTGGTCGGCGTGGTCGGTCCGAACGGCTGCGGCAAGTCGAACATCATGGACGCGGTGCGCTGGGTGCTCGGGGAATCGCGTGCGTCCGAGTTGCGCGGCGAGTCGATGCAGGACGTGATCTTCAACGGCACCACCACGCGCAAGCAGGCGAGCCGTTCCAGCGTCGAGCTGGTGTTCGACAACGCCGACCACCGCGCCGGCGGCCAGTGGGCGCAGTTCACCGAGATCGCGGTCAAGCGCGTTCTCACGCGCGACGGCACGAGCAGCTACTACATCAACAACCAGCCGGTGCGCCGGCGCGACGTGCAGGATGTGTTCCTCGGCACCGGCCTCGGGCCGCGCGCCTACGCGATCATCGGCCAGGGCACGATCAGCCGGATCATCGAGTCCAAGCCGGAGGAGCTGCGCCTGTTTCTCGAGGAAGCCGCCGGCGTCTCCAAGTACAAGGAGCGCCGCCGCGAAACCGAGAACCGGCTCGGCGACACGCGCGAGAACCTCACGCGCGTGGAAGACATCCTGCGCGAACTCAACAGCAACCTCGAACGCCTCGAGAAGCAGGCCGAGGTCGCGGCGCGCTACAACCAGCTGCAGGGCGATGCGAACCGCAAGCAGCATCAGCTGTGGTTCCTGAAGCGCAGCGAGAGCGAGAGCGACCAGGCGAAGGTCAAGGCCGATGCGCAGAAGGCCATCAACGACCTGGAAAGCCGGACCGCCGACCTGCGCCGCGTCGAGTCCGAGCTCGAAACCGTGCGCCAGGCGCACTACGCCGCCGGCGACCAGGTCAACCAGGCGCAGGGCAGGCTCTACGAGGCCAGTGCCGAGGTGGGCCGCCTCGAAGGCGAGATCCGCTTCGTGGTCGAAGGGCGCCAGCGCGTCGAGCAGCGCCTGGTGCAACTGCGCGAGCAGGTCGGTCAATGGGGCACGCGGCGCGACGAGGCCGAGGCGGAGATCGAAACGCTGGCCGGGAAGGGCGTCGACGCCGAGGAACAGGCCGTGTTGCTGGCCGCGCAACTCGAGGAGCACGACGCGCGCATGCCCGAGCTCGAAGAGGCGCAGCAGCGCGCCCAGGACGAGGCCAACGCGCAGCGCGCGAGCGTCGTGCAGGTGCAGCAGCAGATCCAGGTGCTGGCGGCCGACCAGCGCAACATCGAGGAACAGTCGCGTCAGTTGCAGCAGCGCAGTGAACGCCTGCGCGCCGACCAGCGTGCGCTCGACGCACCCGACGAGGCGCGCCTGGCCGTGCTGCAGGAACAACTGGCCGCCGGCCAGCAGGCTGCCAGCGAGGCCGAAGCGCGGCTCCATGAGCTGCAGGAGTCGGTACCCCAGCTCGACGACGACCGCCGCACGCGGCAACAGGCCGTCAACACCGAGGGCGCGCGCCACACAGAGCTGTCGGCGCGGCTCGAGGCGCTCACCGCGCTGCAGGAAAAGGTCAAGACCGACGGCAAGCTCGCGCCCTGGCTGGCCAAACACGGGCTCGACGGCCTGCAGGGCCTGTGGAGCCGCATCCACATCGAGCAGGGTTGGGAAAACGCGCTCGAGTCGGCGCTGCGGGAGCGCATGGGCGCGCTCGAGGTCAGCCGCCTCGACATGGTGCGGGCCTTCGGGGCCGATGCGCCGCCAGCCAAGCTGGCTTTCTACACGCCACCCAGTGCCGGCCCCGCGGCTGGCGCTTCGGCGTTGCCCCGTCTGTCGGACTTGTTGCGCCTGAACGATGCCGGCCTGCAGGCCCTGCTGGTCGACTGGCTGCACGGCTGCCACACCGCCTCCAGCCTGGAGGACGCGCTCGCCCGGCGCGGCCAGCTGCAACCCGGCGAAGTGATCTTCGTGAAAAGCGGCCATGGGGTCACGGCGCACGGCGTGAGCTTCTACGCGCAGGATTCCGAGCAGGCCGGCCTGTTGGCGCGGCAGCAGGAAATGGAAAACCTGGAGCGCCAACTGCGCGCACAGGCCCTGATCAGCGACGAAGCCCGCACGGCGCTGGTGCGGGCCGAGGCGGCCTATGGCGACGCGGCCTCGCGGCTGGTCGGCGCGCGTCGCGAAGCAGCCGAGACGCAGTCCCGAGCCCATGAACTGCAGGTCGAGACCTTGCGCCTCACCCAGCTGGCCGAACAGACCCGCGTCCGCAGCGCCCAACTCGCCACCGATCTCGGCGAAGTCGACGCGCAGCTCGAGGAACTGCAAGAGCGCCGTCTCGCCGCAGAGTCGCGCTTCGAAGAGCTCGACATGCAGTTGGCCGACAGCCAGGAACGCCACGCCGAGCTCGACGAGCGCGTGATCGACGCCGGCCGCCAGCTCGCGGCCAGCCGCGAGCAGCACCGCAGCCTGGAGCGCCAGGCGCAGGAAGCCACTTTTTCCCAGCGGACGCTCGAAGCGCGCCGCGCCGAGTTGAGCCGGGCGATCGAAACCGCGACCCAGCAAACGCTGTCGCTCGCCGAAGAGGAAGAACGCGCCCAGGGCGAACTGAGCCGGCTTTCCGCCGCAGCGGCGCAGGCGGGGCTGCAGGACGCACTTGCGCTCAAGCTGGAGCGCGAGACGTCGCTCGGCGCCATGCGCAGCCAGTACGACGACCTCACCATCAAGCTGCGCGCCAGCGACGAAAGGCGGCTGCAGCTCGAGCGCGAACTCGAGCCGTTGCGCCAGCGCATCACCGAGTTCCAGCTCAAGGAGCAGGCGGCCCGCCTCGGCTTCGAGCAGTACGCGCAACTGCTGGCCGATGCGCAGGCCGACCTCGAAGCGGTGGCGCTGTCGATCGAGACCGACAAGGTGCGCCTGGCCGGCCTGCAAGGTGAAATCGACCGACTCCACCGCGAGGTCGCGGCGCTGGGTGCCGTGAATCTGGCTGCGCTGGACGAACTTGCCACGGCGAGCGAGCGCAAGACCTTCCTCGACGCGCAATCGGCCGACCTGAACGAGGCCATCGGCACGCTGGAAGACGCGATCCGCAAGATCGATGGCGAAACGCGCGAACTGCTCGGCGGCACCTTCAAGGTCGTCAACGACCACTTCAGCCGCATGTTCCCCGAGTTGTTCGGCGGCGGCACGGCCCGGCTCATGATGACCGGCGACGAGATTCTCGATTCCGGCGTGCAGGTGATGGCGCAGCCGCCCGGCAAGAAGAACCAGACCATCCATCTGCTCTCGGGCGGCGAAAAGGCGCTGACCGCGATTGCGCTGGTGTTCGCGATCTTCCAGTTGAATCCGGCACCGTTCTGCCTGCTCGACGAGGTCGACGCGCCGCTGGACGACGCCAACACCGAGCGCTATGCCAAACTCGTGACTGCCATGAGCCGCGAAACCCAGTTCCTCTTCATCAGCCACAACAAGATCGCGATGGAGATGGCCGAACAGCTCATCGGCGTGACCATGCAGGAGCAGGGCGTGTCGCGCATCGTGGCGGTGGACATGGAGGCCGCGAAGTCGCTGGTGGAGGCGGCATGAGCAGCTTGACCGTTGCATTGGCGATCCTGGGCGGGCTCGTCCTCGCGGCGGTCATCGGCTACAACGCGTGGATGTCGCGCCGCAATGCGCCGCGGCAGCCCGATGCCACGCAGCCGGCGCCGCTGGAGCCTTCGCCGCCTTCGGTGTACGGCGAGGAGCCCGTGCTGCACATCGATCCGCATCAGGTTCCCGGCAACGAGCGGCATGAGCCCCTTTTCGATCCCGACCTGCCGGCGCCGTCGGCGCTCGGCATTCCCACGGCCGAGCGCCGTGGCGGCCTCGACCCGTTGATCGACGTGATCGCGCCTGTTTCTCTGGATGGCCTGGCTTCCGGCGACGCGGCCATCGCCGCCATGCCGGCCACGCGCCGCGCCGGCAGCAAGCCGGTCGCGATCGAGGGCCTGAACGAACACACCGGCGAGTGGGAGCTTCCGGTGCCGGGCCAGCGCTACGGTGCGTTCCAGGTGGGCGTCCAACTGGCCAACCGCACCGGTGCCCTCAACGAGATCGAATACTCCGAGTTCGTGGTCAAGGCGCAGGCCTTTGCCGACATGGTCAACGGCGCGCCCGAATTCCCGGAGATGCTCGACGAGGTCGCACGCGCCCGCGAGCTCGACCAGTTCGCAAGCTCCCACGACGCACAGCTGGGCTTCGTGCTGCGCGCGCTGCACGCCGCCTGGAGCCCTGGCTACGTGCAGCAGAACGCGGCCCGGCACGGCTTCGTGGCCGGCATGATCCCGGGCCGCATGGTGCTGCCGACCGGCGAGCCAGGGATGCCGCCGATCCTGGGCCTGTCCTTCGATACGCAGGCCGCGCTGGCCGACGACCCGGCCCAATCGGCCATTCGCGAACTCACGCTGAGTCTGGACGTGCCGCAGGTCGAACGCGGCGAGCGCCCCTTCGAGCGCATGCGCGAAGTGGCCTCCGCGCTGGCGCGCGAGATGGACGGCGTGGTGACGGACAGCGACGGCCAGTTGCTGCGCGAGGAAAC
>SEGN01000119.1 GCA_004211245.1 Variovorax sp. | reverse complement strand
CACGGCGCCATAGGGCACCTGCAGGCGCACCGCGACCCAGCGCGACTGCGCGGCATCGACCTCCACCGGCGCGTCGGGCGACACGCTCAGGCCCTCCAGGCCGTCGGCGGTGATGCGGTAGCGCTGCGGCTTCTCGGTGGCGTTCATGATCTGCAGGCGATACACGTTCTCCAGTCTTCCGCCCTCGGCGATGCGCGCGAGCGAGGCACGGTCGCGCACCACGTCGACCTTGAACGGCATGCGCACGACCAGGCTCGCCAACAGGCCGACCACCACCAGCGTGAGGATGGCGGTGTAGACCAGCACGCGCGGCCGCAGCACGCGGTGCAGCAGCTGGCGCCGCGACCAGCCGGCCTCCATGGCGTTCTGCGTGTCGTAGCGGATCAGGCCGGGCGGGTAGGCCATCCTCTGCATCACGGTGTCGCAGGCGTCCACGCACAGGCCACAGCCGATGCATTCGTACTGCAAGCCCTGGCGGATGTCGATGCCGGTCGGGCAGACCTCCACGCACAGGCCGCAGTCGATGCATTCGCCGAGTCCCAGCGTGCGCGGGTCGGGCCCCTTGCGGCGCGGCGCGCGAGGCTCGCCGCGCCGCGGGTCGTAGGTGACGATCAGCGTGTCGCGGTCGAACATGGCGCTCTGGAAGCGCGCATAAGGGCACATGTACTTGCAGACCTGCTCGCGCATGAAGCCGGCGTTGCCGTAGGTGGCAAAGCCGTAGAAGAACACCCAGAACACCTCCCACGAGCCCATCTGCGTCTGCAGGAAGGCCAGCCCGAGCTCGCGCACCGGCGTGAAGTAACCCACGAAGGTGAAGCCGGTCCACATCGCGATGCCGATCCAGACGATGTGCTTGAACCACTTCTTGACCAGCTTCTCGACCGACATGGGCTCCTTGTCGAGCCGCATGCGTGCGGTGCGGTTGCCTTCGATCTTGTGCTCCACCCACATGAAGATCTCGGTGTAGACGGTCTGCGGGCAGGCATAGCCGCACCACAGCCGCCCCGCCACCGCGGTGAAGAGAAACAGCGACAGCGCGCTCACCACCAGCAGCCCCGAGAGGTAGATCAGGTCCTGCGGGTAGAGCACCAGCCCGAAGATGTAGAAGCGGCGCGCGGCCAGGTCGAACAGCACCATCTGCCGGCCGCCCCACTCCACCCACGGCAGCCCGTAGAACACCAGCTGGGTGAGGAACACCATCGCCCAGCGCCAGCGCGCGAACATGCCGCGCACGGTGCGGGGGTAGATCTTCTTCGACGCCTCGTAGAGGCCGATCTCCTCGCTGCCCGCGCTGACGATGGGAATGATCTTCCGGGTCATGGCACCCGCGCGGTCACGGCGTGGCCGCGTTGTTGGAGAAGCCCCAGACGTAGGACGCCAGCATGCGGATCTGCGCTTCCGTCAGCCGGCCTTCCTGCGGCGGCATCTCGCTGTGCTTGCCCGCGTTGACGATCTGGACGATGGCCCCCTCGCCGTAGCCGTGCAACCAGATCTTGTCGCTGAGATTGGGCGCGCCGAGCGCCTGGTTGCCGCCGCCGCCGATGCCGTGGCAGGCCGCGCAGGCCGCGAACTTCGACTTTCCGAGGCCGGCGCGCAGCGAGTCGTGCGGCTCGCCCGCCAGGCTCAGGACGTAATTCGCGACGTTCTTGACGTCGTCCGGCGTGCCGACCGCGGCCGCCATGGGCGGCATCACGCCGGTGCGTCCCTTTGTGATGGTCTCTACGATCTTCTCTGGCGCGCCGCCGTGCAGCCAGTCCTTGTCGGTCAGGTTCGGAAAGCCCTTGCTGCCGCGCGCGTCGGAGCCGTGGCACTGGGCGCAGTTGTTCATGAACAGGCGTTCGCCGATGGCCCTCGCCTGCGGGTCCCGCGCAACCTCTTCGAGCGGCATGGCGGCGAACTTGGCGTAGACCGGCGCAAGTTCCTGCGTGGCCTGGGCGACAGCGGCCTCGTACTCGCCGCGCGAGCTCCAGTCGGACTGCCCCTTGAAGCTGCCCAGGCCGGGAAAAACGACCAGGTAGCCCAGCCCGAAAACGATGGTCAGCACGAACAGCCCGACCCACCACAGGGGCAGCGGGTTGTTGGCTTCGCGCAGGTCTTCGTCCCAGACGTGGCCGGTGGTGTTGTCCGCGCTCGGTGCGACGCGCTTGCGCGCCGTGAGCCACAGCAGCAGCGCGCAGGCGAAGATGCTCGCCAGCGAGACGATCGCCACATAGTTCGACCAGAAGTGGTTGATGAAATCGCTCATGTCGTGCTCCGGTCAGTCCTGCTCGAACGGCAGGCGGGCCGCTTCCTGGAAGGCGCTGGCGTTGCGACGCGCGCAGGCCCAGGCCACGATGCCGATGAAGACGATGAAGCAGGCGACGGTGGCCGCCACGCGCAGGGTGGTGATGTCGATCATTTGGTTCGTCCCTCGCTACTTGAGCGCCAGGCCCATGGATTGCAGGTAGGCCACGGTGGCGTCCATCTCGGTCTTGCCATTCACCGCGGCGGCGGCACTCGCGATCTCTTCGTCGGTGTAAGGCACACCGACCCGGCGCAGTGCGCGCATGTGGGCGGGCATCGCCTCGGCGTCGACCAGCGCCTTCTCGAGCCATGCGTACGCCGGCATGTTCGACTCGGGCACCAGGTCGCGCGGGTTGTTCAGGTGGATGCGGTGCCATTCGTCGCTGTACTTCCCGCCCACGCGATGCAGGTCGGGGCCGGTGCGCTTGCTGCCCCACTGGAACGGATGGTCGTACACGAACTCGCCGGCCACCGAGTAGTGGCCGTAACGCAGCGTCTCGGAGCGGAACGGCCGGATCATCTGCGAATGACAGTTGTAGCAACCCTCGCGCAGGTAGATGTCGCGCCCTGCCAGCTGCAACGGCGTGAGCGGCTTGACGCCCTGCACGGCTTCGGTGGTCGACTTCTGGAAGAACAGCGGCACGATCTCCACGAGGCCGCCGATGGCCACCACCACCAGGATCAGCACGATCATCAGCAGGTTGTTGGTCTCGATCTTCTCGTGGCTGAAGCCGGCGGGCGTTTCTTGTTTCGGGTTCATCGTTCTTCCTCAGGCGTGGGCCAGCACGGGGGCCGGGATGGCCGCGCGCACCGAGTGACCCGAGATCACGGTCATCCAGACGTTCCAGGCCATCACCAGCATCCCGGACAGGTAGAGCAGCCCGCCGATCAGGCGCACCAGGTAGAACGGGAAGGTGGCCTTCACGCTCTCCACGAAGGTGTAGGTGAGCGTGCCGTCGGGGTTGATCGAGCGCCACATCAGACCCTGCATCACGCCGGCGATCCACATGGCGGCGATGTAGAGGACGATGCCGATGGTGGCCATCCAGAAGTGCGCCTCGATGGCCTTCACGCTGAACATCTCGGTGCGGCCGTACATGCGCGGGATCAGGTAGTAGAGCGACCCCATGGTGATGAAGCCGACCCAGCCGAGCGCGCCGGAGTGCACGTGGCCCACTGTCCAGTCGGTGTAGTGGCTCAGCGCGTTGACGGTCTTGATGGACATCATCGGCCCCTCGAAGGTCGACATGCCGTAGAACGACAGCGCCACGATCAGGAAGCGCAGGATCGGGTCGGTGCGCAGCTTGTGCCAGGCGCCCGAGAGCGTCATCACGCCGTTGATCATGCCGCCCCAGCTCGGCGCCAGCAGGATGAGGGAGAACACCATGCCCAGCGACTGGGTCCAGTCGGGCAGCGCCGTGTAGTGCAGGTGGTGCGGGCCGGCCCACATGTAGGTGAAGATCAGCGCCCAGAAGTGGACGATGGACAGGCGGTACGAATACACCGGGCGGCCGACCTGCTTGGGGATGTAGTAGTACATCATTCCCAGGAAGCCCGCGGTGAGGAAGAAGCCCACCGCGTTGTGGCCGTACCACCACTGCACCATCGCGTCCTGCACGCCGGCGTAGGCCGAGTAGCTCTTCATCCAGCCCGCCGGGATCGCGGCGCTGTTGACGATGTGCAGCAGCGCCACCGCGATGATGAAGGAGCCGAAGAACCAGTTCGCCACATAGATGTGCCGCACCTTGCGCACACCGATCGTGCCGAAGAACACGATGGCATAGGCCACCCAGACCACCGCGATCAGGATGTCGATGGGCCATTCGAGTTCGGCATATTCCTTGCCGCTGGTATAGCCCATCGGCAGGCTGATGGCGGCCGCCACGATCACGGCCTGCCAGCCCCAGAACACGAAGGACGCGAGCTTCGGCGCGAACAAGGGCACCTGGCAGGTGCGCTGCACCACGTGGAAGCTCGTGGCCATGAGCGCGCAGCCGCCGAACGCGAAGATCACCGCGTTGGTGTGCAGCGGCCGCAGCCGGCCGTACCCGAGCCACGGAATGCCGAGGTTGAGTTCGGGAAACGTCAGCTGCGAGGCGATGATCACCCCGACGAGCATGCCGACCACGCCCCAGACCACGGACATGAGCGCGAAACGCCGCACGACCGTGTCGTCGTAGGCCGCGGCGGGAGGGTTCGGTTGTTGCATCGTCGTGCCCTTGAATGAGTTGCGGGGAGTTTCGATGCGGCCCTCGCGCGAGGGCTTGATGCAGATCAATCGCCGCGCAGGATGCGGTCGCCTTCGCCTTCGATGTCCTCGAACTGACCGCGCTCGATGGCCCACCACAGACCGCCGAGGATCGCGAGAACCAGCATCACTGACAGCGGGATGAGCAGGAAGAGGATGTCCATCAGCGGCCTGCCTCGAGGCCGGGGGCGCCGCGCGCGAGGCGGGCCGCATTGAGCACCACCACGAGCGAGCTCGCCGCCATGCCGAGGCCGGCGAGCCACGCGGGCAGCCAGCCGACGACCGCCAGCGGCACGCACAGCGCGTTGTAGCCCGCGGCCCAGAGCAGGTTCTGGCGCACCACGCGCAGGGTGCCGCGCGCCTGCGCGATGGCCTCGGGAATGGTGGCGAGCCGCTCGCCCATCACCACGAAGTCCGCACGCGCGCGCGACAGCGGCACGGCACGGCCGAACGCGAACGAGGCGTTCGCGCGTGCCAGCGATGGGCCGTCGTTCAGGCCGTCGCCCACCATGGCGATCCGCCGCCCTTCGGCCTGCAGCCGCCAGAGCACTTCGAGCTTGTCCTCGGGGGTGCAGCCGCCCTGCGCGAAGTCGATGCCGGCACGGGCGGCGATGTCTTTCGCGGCGCTGTCGCGGTCGCCCGAGAGCAGCCGGACCGTGAGGCCCTGCGCGCGCAATGCGGCCACGGCGTCGGCGCCGTCGGCGCGGAGTTCCTCGGCCAGCACGAAGCTGGCAATCCAGCCTTGCTCGTCGCACAAATGCACTTGCGCGGCATCGATTTCGAGCGGCTCGACATGGCAGAAAGTCGACGATCCCAGGCGCATGCGCCGCGTTGTGTCGTCGCTCGCATTCGGCCGGCGCAACAGGCCTTCGAGCCCGTGCCCGGCCGTCTCGGTGCTCCGCTCGACGGTCCAGTCGGGCAGCACGCGGCATTGCGCATGCCATGCATTCACCAGCGCCCGTGCCACAGGATGCAGCGACGGCGCTGCGAGCGCGGCCGCCATCTCCAGCGCATCGCCGGGCCGCAGGCCCTGTCGGCAGTAGACGCGCTCCAGGCGCGGCATGTCGCCCGTCAACGTACCGGTCTTGTCGAACACCACCGTGTCGACCGATGCCAGCGCCTCCAGCGCCTGCAGGTTCGCGGTCAGCACACCGCCGCGCGCCAGGGCCCCGGCGCTCGCCAGCATCGCGGCCGGGGTGGCGAGCGAGAGCGCACAGGGGCAGGTCACGATGAGCACCGCGACGGCCACCATCAGCGCCTTGCCCGGATCCACATGCCACCAGAACGCCGCCGCCAGTGCCGCCGATGCGAGCACACCGACGAGGAACGGCCGCGCGACCCGGTCGGCCAGCAGCGCCAGGCGCGGCTTGCGCAGGGCGGCGCTTTCCATCAGCCGCACGATCTGCGCGAAGCGGGTGCCCTCGCCCACCGATTCGACGCGCACCTGCACCACGGCCGACAGGTTGTGGCTGCCGGCCAGCACGCGATCGCCGCAGGGGCGCGGCACGGGGCGCGATTCGCCGGTGAGCAGCGCTTCGTCGGCGCTGGTGTCGCCTTCGATCACCCTGCCGTCGGCCGGGAAGGCCTCGCCCGGGCGCACCCGCACCACGTCACCCACGGCAAGCCGCCGCACCGCCACGCGGGTCCAGCCGCCACCGGGCGCAAGGCGGTCGATGCTGTCGGGCAACCGGTTCATCAGCGCTTCGAGCGAACCGGCCGTGCGGTCGCGCAGGCGCGCCTCGAACCACCGGCCGGTCAGGAGGAAGAAGACGAACATCGTCAGCGAATCGAAATAGACCTCGCGCCCGAGCGGCCCGCCTGCATCGAAGGTGGCGGCGCTGCTGACGGCGAAGGTCACGAGCACGCCGAAGGCGACCGGCAGGTCCATGCCCACACGGCCCATGCGCAGGTCGCGCCAGGCGCTGCGAAAGAACGGGCCGCAGGCAAACAGGACGACCGGCAGCGTGAGCACCCAGGAGGCCCAGCGCAGCAGCTGCGCCGCGTCTTCGGTCATGTCGCCCGGCCTGGCGATGTAGGCCGGGTAGGCGTACATCATCACCTGCATCATGCAGAAGCCCGAAACCAGCCAGCGCCACAGTGCCATGCGCAGTTCGCGCGACCGCTGTGCGCTGGCGGCCTGGCTGCCTGCAGGAAGCAGGGGGTAGCCGGCCGCGGCGCAGGCCTCGAACCAGCGCGAAGGCCGAGTGGCCGCGCCAGACCACACCACCCGCGCCCGTTGGCTGGCCGCGTTGACCTGCGCCTCCATCACGCCGGGCACCTTGAGGAGCGCAGCTTCGACGGTGAAGGCGCAGGCGGCGCAATGCATGCCCTGCACCACGACTTGCGAGGTCCACTGGCCGGTGGCCGCATCGCCCTGCGCGAGCTGGCCGAACGCCGGCCATTCGGCCGGATCGTCGAGCGCCTGCCAGCCCTCGTCGGCGTCGGCGGGCGTTGGCGAGGGTCGCGACGATGCAGGGGTAAGCGTGGGAAGCGGAACGGACGCGGCTTGCATCGGTGAAGGCTAATGGCCGCCCTCACCACGCCACTTGATCTGCATCAACGTCCGGCGCCGCACCCTGCCTAAGCTCCCGGCATACCTTCCAGGAGACCCCGCATGTTCAAACGCATCCTCGTTGCCACCGACGGTTCCACGCTTTCCAAGAAGGCCGTCACGACCGCGATCGCCTTGGCGGCACAGCACGACGCCGACCTGGTCGCGCTCAACGTGGTCCCGCGTTATCCGCGCGACTACTTCGAGGGCTCGATGACCTTCTCGGTCGAAGACATCGGGCGCGTCGAGAAGCAGTGGGCCGACAAGGCCCAGGCGATGCTCGACGCCGTGAGCGCACGCGCCAGGGACAGTGGCGTGCGGGTCAAGACGGCCACCGCCAATTCGGACCTGGTGGCGGAATCGATCATCTCGGCGGCGAAGAAGCACCGCAGCGACCTGATCGTGATGGCCTCGCACGGCCGCAAGGGAATCAAGCGGCTGCTGCTGGGCAGCGAGACGCAGCATGTGCTGACGCACTCGACGGTGCCGGTGCTGGTGCTTCGCTAGGGTCTGGCGCCGTCGGGGTTGGCACGTCGAACCGGGCGCGGGCAGCGAGTCACTTCGGTGCGACGCGACGCCGGCGCAGGGCCTACAAGCCGAGCCTGCGTCGGCTGACGAAACCCGCCTGCCCGTGTGGTTAGCGTCGAGCGCGCTCATCACAACGAGAGACCAACAACATGACTGGGAATGTCGTACCCGAAGCTGTCGACGTCAGCGTGGTTGCGGACGCCTTGGCCGACGCCGCCGCGACGATCGCTGGCGCCGCCACCTGAGTCCGCCGCCATGGACGTTCTGAACCTGGTGCAATGGCCCGCTTTTGCCGCCTCGGTGGCGGCCGCCTACCTCGTCGGCTCCAACGCGAAGGGCCGCCGCAACGCGGGCTTCTGGGTCTTTTTGCTCAGCAACGTGTTGTGGGTCATCTGGGGCATTCACACGAGCGCCTGGGCCTTGCTGGCGCTCCAGTTCTGTCTGGCAGCGCTCAACGTGCGGGGGCTGTTCAAGACCGAGCCCAAGTCGTGACCGACGTTGCACAAATATTCGCGCGGGAATTTCCGGTGTGGCACATGGTGCTTCGTGGCACGGTGGTGTATTGGTTTCTGCTGCTCGTGTTCCGCTTTGTGCTGCGGCGCGATGTCGGCTCCATGGGTGTGGCCGACCCGGGCTGGATT
>SEGN01000518.1 GCA_004211245.1 Variovorax sp. | reverse complement strand
GCGCAACTTCGCCCGCGTCTACAAGCAGAAAACCGGCCGCACGCCGGCCAAGGCGGTCGAGGTGTTCCGGCTGGAGGCCGCCAGGCGCCTGCTCGAGGACTCGCCCCGCAATGTCGACCAGATCGCGCGCCTGTGCGGTTTCGGCGACGAGGAGCGCATGCGCGTGACGTTCCAGCGGCATCTGGGTGTTGCGCCGCGGGACTACCGGCGGCGGTTCGCGGCGCGCGCAGCCTAGGCCGCTCCCCGAAAACAGGACAACCCCCACGGCGTGAGCTTCACCGGCAGGTGGTAGTGCTGCGACAGGTCGGCAATGCCGAAGCGGAACACCTGCACCTCCATGAACGCCGGTTGCGGCAGCGGCGTGCCGCGGGCGCGGTAGTAGTCGGCCACGTGCAGGCGCATCTCGTACACACCTTCGTCGAACAGCCTTTCGCGCCCTTCGATGCCGTCGACCACGCCGTTGCGCCCGACCTTGCCGGTGACCAGCAGGGCGCCGTCATGGCAGCGCACGATGTCGACCCGCATGCCCACGGCCACGACCCCGTTGGCGACATCGACCACATGGATGGAAACGGCTTGCATGTTGAATCAAGGCTCCTGCGCTGACGTGAAGGGGTGCGGCTGCATGCGAGCATAGCGAACCGACGATGAAGACTGCCGCCATCCCACGCAACGACCGGCCCCGCCGCGCGCAGACCGCCGCGCTGGTGTTCGTGTTCCTGTGGTTCGCGATCGGCGGCGTGGCGCACTTCGTGTTCACCGAGGCGCAGATGCGCATCGTGCCGCCCTCCATCCCCTGGCCGCGCGCGGCCGTGCTGGCGAGCGGCGCTTTCGAGCTGCTGGGCGCAGCAGGCCTGCTGTGGCGGCCGACGCGCCGCGCGGCCGGGTGGGGCCTGATCGCGCTGACCCTGGCCGTGACGCCGGCCAACCTGCACATGCTGCGGATTGCGGAGCAGTTTCCGGCGGTGCCGTACTGGTTTCTCGTGTTGCGGCTGCCGTTCCAACTGGTGCTGCTGGGGCTGATCGCCTGGGGCAGCGGGATCTTGGGGCGCCGCGTCTAGATCAATCGACCGCCTGCCAACTTCCGGGCGCCAGCCCCGCCAATGAATACGGCCCGATGGCCGCGCGAACCAGCCGCAGCGTGGGCAGGCCCACCGCCGCGGTCATGCGCCGCACCTGACGATTGCGGCCTTCGCGGATCACGAGTTCCAGCCAGGCCGTGGGAATCGACTGGCGCGCGCGGATCGGCGGCTCGCGCGCCCCTACGTCGGGCGGCGGGTCGAGCAGGCGCGCATCGGCCGGGCGCGTCATGCCGTCCTTGAGCAGCACGCCGCTGCGCAGCGCCGAGAGCGCGGCCTCGTCCGGCACGCCTTCGACCTGAACCCAGTACGTCTTGTCCATCTTGAAGCGCGGGTCGGCGATGCGTGCCTGCAGTTGGCCATCGCCGGTGAGGAGCAGCAGGCCTTCGCTGTCGGCATCGAGCCGTCCGGCCACGTACACATCCGGGATGTCGATGAAGTCCTTCAGCCCGCGCCAGCGGCCCTCGGGCGTGAACTGGCTGAGCACGCCGTACGGCTTGTTGAAGCGGATGAGGCGGGGCGGGGCGGGAGAGGACATGGGCCGGGCAGGATAGCGCGCTGGATCAGGGCTGTCCGACGGCATACTTTGGCCCATGACGCTCTCCACCTATCTCCTCTATGTCGCGGCCGTCGCGCTGCTCATCGCCACGCCGGGCCCCACGATGCTGATGTGCATGACCAACGC
>SEGN01000517.1 GCA_004211245.1 Variovorax sp. | reverse complement strand
ACGAGCGCGACGTAGTAGCCGAAGTGCCGGACATAGTCTTTCTCGGGACCGAAGGCGAGCTTGCGCACCCTGGAGTGAAGACCGTCGGCGCCCACGACAAGGTCGTAGCGGCCTTCGCGGCCGTCCGCGAAAACGACCTCGACGCCCCCAACGCCATCGATCAACGATGCGATGGAGTCCGTGAACCGGAATTGGACGCCTTCAGGGATCGCACCCAGCAGGATCCTGTTGAGCCTGTCGCGCGTGATCTCTACGTCATCGGCGGTCTCGTTGGCAAACCAGCGCAGGTCCAGCGTAGCCACTTGGGATCCGGTGCCGTCGAGCACGGGTGACGGCTCAAGAACCGTCACCTTTTCGTCGTTGATCTTCGCCAGGATCCCCATCCGCTCGGCGGTGCCGACAGCGCGACCGCGGACGTCGATGGGCGCTCCGCCCGGACGCAACCCATCTGCCCGCTCCACCACGGTGACATGGTGGCCCAGGCGCGCAAACCAGTACGCTGCCGAGAGCCCGGCCATGCTGGCTCCGGAAATGAGGACGTTCATGAATCTTCTCCTGAGATGGGCGAAACGGCGCCGGATGCCCGGCTGCAGCTGGCGCTTCGACGCGGCTCTGCTTGCAGGAGGAATCGGGTGATGCAGTCCGCGAGCAGTTCCGGCGCCTGCATCGCGACGACATGGCCGATCCCGGGCAGCAGCACGGTTTCTGCGCCTTCGATGCGCGCTGCCATCGAAAGCGTCACGCCAGGTGGGACGACGCGGTCAAGTTCGCCGGTCAGCAGCAACGTCGGTGAGGCGATGTCCGCCAGCGCGCGCTGCAGGGTGGTCTGCACGGTTTCGCCGCGCCGCGCTGAGCGCGCCGATGCAGGGCGCACGCTTGCGAACAGACGCCGCAGTTCCGGCCGCTGCGTGAGGAAATGCTCTGGAAAGAACCAGGTCGCGAGCTCCTCTGCGGTTGCAGGCAGGTCGCGCCTGAGCTCGGCGATGCGCGCCGCCTCGGGGCAGGACGCCTCATAGGTTTCCGGCACCGGCCAGGTACTTCCGAGAACCAGACGATCGACCCAGCCGGGGTGCAGCAAAGCCAACGCTTGCGCGACCCGGCCGCCGAACGAGGAGCCGAACACGTGGGCCCTGCGCAGCCCCAGTGCCTGCACGAGCAGCTGCACATCGTTCGCCAGATCCTCCAGCGTCGATGCGCGATCCGGTCCTTCGGTCTCACCGCAGTCGCGCTGGTCGTAGGTGATCACGCTGAAATGGCGCGCCAGGTGGGGCACCAGCGTCGCGAACATCTGGCGCGAAGCCTCCGCGCCGTGCATCAGCACCAGCGGCGGTCCCGCGCCTTCGCGAGCAAAGGCGATGCGTACATCGCCCGCCTGCACGAACTCCGTCATGCAATGCCCGCTTCTTCCTGGTCCATCCAGAATGTCATCTCGATCTTCAGCCCCCGCGGATCATGAAGAAAAAGCTGGTGGATCGCCCATCCGGGAATGGGCGCCTCGCTGTAGGGAATGCGCAGTGCGCCAAGATGCTCCCGCATCTCGGCCAGCCCCCGCGCCCGGAACGAGATGTGATCGACATGGCCAGTCACCGGCTCGGCCTTCATGTCCGGCGCCGAGAGATGGGCGTACAGGTGCACGATGGGCTGACTGTCCGCATACAGCCACGCGCCGGGCGCTTTCATCTCCGGGCGGGCGTCGACGGTGAGGCGCATGACGCGCGTGTAGAAGTCGAGCAGCGGCGGTAGTTCTACCGGCGTGCAGCGGAT
>SEGN01000118.1 GCA_004211245.1 Variovorax sp. | reverse complement strand
TCGGTGCAGAACCTGTTCGCGCTGCGCTTCGGCAACTCTTTGTTCGAGCCGATCTGGCGCCGCGAGCACATCGCCAACATCCAGATCACCATCGCCGAAGACCTCGGCGTGGAAAAACGCGGCGCCTTCTACGACCAGACCGGCGCGCTGCGCGACATGGTGCAGAACCACGCACTGCAGCTGGTCTGCGCGATCGGCATGGAGCCGCCCATCAACTCCCATGCCGACGCGATCCGCGACGAAAAGCTCAAGGTGCTGCGCTCGCTCGCGCGCTGGACGCCCGAGAGCCTCGGCCTGCATGCGATCCGTGGCCAGTACACCGCCGGCACCGCCTACGGCGAGCGGGTGCAGGGCTACAGGGACGAGCCCGGCGTCGACCCCGAGAGCCGCACGGAGACCTTCGTCGCGCTGCGCACCGAAATCGAGAACTGGCGTTGGGCCGGGGTGCCGATCTACATCCGCACCGGCAAGCGGCTGGGCTCGCGCGATGCGCGCATCGAGATCAATTTCCGGCCCGCGCCGCATGCGATCTTCCGCACGCCGGCGGGCGTGGCGAACAAGCTGGTCATCAACCTGCAGCCGAAGGATGGCCTGGAACTGCACCTGCTGGCGCAGGCCCAGGACCAGTGGGCGCCTACGAGCGACTGCTGCTCGACGTGATCGAGGGCCGCCTCAACCTGTTCGTGCGCAGCGACGAGCAGGAAGCGGCATGGCACTGGGTCGAGCCGCTGATCGACAGCTGGGGTGCCGACGGCGGCCCGCGGCCCTACGCTGCCGGCACCTGGGGGCCGAGCGCTTCGAGCGCCATGATCGCGCGCGACGGCTTCGCCTGGGGCGAGGAGCAGTAATCTGGCTCGCCCCCAGGCTGCGCGGCACTGCGTGTCCGCTTCGCCTTCCCCCTAACGGGGGCGACACCAGCGGCCCGGCGAGGCCGGTTCCGCGGTGTTCCACAACCGATCCCGCCGAGCTGGAGAGAGCCGCTAGATCCGCCGCTCTTCCACGGCGTGACAGGCGACCTGGATGCCTTCGAAGCTTTGCAGCTTCGGCCGCTCGGCCGAACAGCGCGCATTGGCATGCGGGCAACGCGGATGAAACGCACAGCCGGCCGGCGGTGAAAGCGGGTTCGGCACTTCGCCCTGCACCGGGGTGCGGGCGCGGCCCGTTGCGTGCATCTGCGGAATCGCGTCGAGCAGCATGCGCGTGTAGGGGTGGCGCGGCGTGGCAAACAGCGTGCGCTTCTCGGCCACCTCGACCAACCGGCCAAGGTACATCACGCCGACCTGATCGCTCACATGGCGCACCACCGCCAGGTTGTGCGAGATGAAGAGGTAGGTCAGACCGCGCTCGCGCTGCAGGTCCTTCATGATGTTCAACACCTGCGCCTGCACGCTCACGTCGAGCGCCGAAGTCGGCTCGTCGCACACGAGGAACTCCGGCGCCGTGGCGAGGGCCCGTGCAATCGAGATGCGCTGGCGCTGGCCGCCGGAGAACTGGTGCGGGTACTTCACCATGTCGAGCGGGCTCAGCCCGACCGATCGCAACAGTTCGCCGACGCGCTCGCGCAGCACACCCTTGTCCGTGACCAGGCCATGCTCGACGATCGGCTCGCCGATGATCGCCTCGACCGTCCAGCGCGGGTTCAGGCTTGCATAGGGATCCTGGAAGATCATCTGGATGCGCTGGCGCAGCGCGCGCCCTCGCGGCGATGCAAAAGTGCTGTGCACGTCCTCGCCGGCGAAGTTCACATGGCCGCGGCTTGGGTTGTAGAGCCCGACCAGCAGGCGCGCCACCGTGCTCTTGCCGCAGCCGGACTCGCCGACCAGCGCCAGCGTCTGCCCGCGCGCAATGGTGAAGCTCACCCCGTCGACCGCGTGCAGCAGCAGGCGCGGTTGCCGCTCGACCACCCGATTGAGCCAGGGCGCGGAGACGTCGAAGGTCTTGGCAATGTCGTGTGCCACGACCAGCGGCGCGGTGTCGGCGTCCACTGGCGAACTCACGCTTTCGAGCACGGTTTTCATGCAGCCACTCCCGCCCCCTGTGTCGCATCGTGCAGCCAGCAGGCCGCGCGCGTGGAACCTGCATCGATCAGTTCAGGCCGCTGCACCGTGCACCGGTCGAACGCGCGCGGACAGCGCGGGTTGTAGGCGCAGCCGGTCGGAATGGCGTTGAGGCGCGGCATCGCGCCATCGATCTGGTTCAGGCGCTCGCGCTCGATCGTCATGTCGGGAATCGCAGCCATCAGGCCGCTGGTGTAGGGATGCGCAGGCGCATGGATCACGTCGTGCACCGGGCCGATCTCGGCCACGCGGCCGGCATAGAGCACAGCGACGCGGTCACAGGTCTCGGCGATCACGCCCATGTCGTGCGTGATCAGCATCACGGCCGCACCGCGCTCGTGGCACAGACGCTTGAGCAGCGTGATGATCTGGGCCTGGATCGACACGTCGAGTGCCGTGGTGGGTTCGTCCGCGACGATCAGCGTCGGCTCGGCCGCCAGCGCCAGGGCGATCACGACGCGTTGCCGCATGCCGCCGGAGAACTGGTGCGGGTAGTGGTCGACGCGCTGCGCCGCTGCCGGAATGCCGGTGTCTTCGAGCAGGCCGATCGCGCGCTTGCGCGCTTCCGATTCGCTGACGGGCAAGTGCGCGCGGATGGTTTCGGTGAGCTGCCGGCCGATGGTGTAGAGCGGATTCAGCGAGGTGAGCGGATCCTGGAAAATCGCGCCGATCTTGCGGCCGCGGATGTGCCGCAGCTGCTGGTGGTTCATCTGGTCGATGCGCTCGCCCTGCAGCAGGATCTGCCCGCCCGCGATACGGCCCGGCGGCTCCAGCAAGCCGATGATCGCGGCACCCGTGAGCGATTTGCCCGCACCCGATTCACCCACGACGCCGAGGATCTCGCCCGGCGCGATCGAGAAAGAAATGTCGTCGAGCGCGCGCAGCGTGCCGCGGCGACCCGGAAATTCCACGACGAGGTTCTGCACCTCCAGCAAGGGACGGGACATCACTGCAGCCTCGGATTGAGCGCATCGCGCAACCAGTCGCCGAGCAGGTTCACGCTCAGCGCGATCAACACCAGCGCCAGGCCCGGGAACACGATGCCCCACCACTCGCCGGAGAAGAGGAACTGGTTGCCGTTGCTGATGAGCGTGCCGAGCGACGGCGATGTCGGCGGCACGCCGACGCCCAGAAAGGACAGCGTGGCCTCGGTGATGATCGCGGTCGCGACCTGCACGGTCGAGATCACGAAGACCGGTCCGAGCACGTTGGGCAGCACATGCTTGCGCATGATGCGCAGCGGCGAGACGCCGGTGACGCGCGCAGCCTGCACGTACTCCTTGTTGCGCTCGACCAGCGTGGAACCGCGCACGGTGCGCGCGTAGTCGACCCATTTGGTCAGCGAGATCGCAAGGATCAGCACGCCGAACGCGACCGTGTTGGGCGCATTGGGAAACAGCGCCCGACCGACGCCTGCGATCAGCAGCGCGACCAGAATCGCGGGAAATGACAGCACCACGTCGCACAGGCGCATGAGGAACGAATCGATCCAGCCACCGCGAAAGCCCGCGAGCAGGCCGAGCGTGACACCGATCAGCATCGACAGCAGCACCGAGACGAAGCCGACCACGAGCGACACGCGTGCGCCGTACATCAGCGCCGAGACGATGTCGCGGCCCTGCTCGTCGGTGCCCAGGAGGTATTTGCGCGAACCCTCCGCCATCCAGGCGGGCGGGCGCCGCGCGTCGCCGAGTTCGAGCGTGGCCAGGTTGTAGGGATCGTGCGGCGCGATCCATCCGGCGAAGACCGCACAGAACACGCAAACGAACGCAATGACAGCCGCCGCCATCGCCATCGGCGAATTGCGGAAGCTGTGGCCGACATCGCTGTCGAACCAACGGGCAAGAGTTTTTTTCATCGTGGCAATGCGGAGTCCACCGCAAGGATCGCGCCCGCCCGCAGGGCGGGCGCGATCACATCATGCTCAGGGTTTGATGCTCATCCACTTGTAGGGCATGTAGTTGTCGGCCATCTGGGTCAGTGTGACCTTCTTGCTCACACCCCATGCCAGCGACTGCTGGTGCAGTGGGAGGTGGCCGATGTCGTCGGTGTGGATCTGGAAGGCTTCCTTGATCATCGCGTCGCGCTTCGCCTTGTCGGTCTCCGACTGGATCTTGACCGTCAGCTCGTCGAACTTCGGATTGCAGTACGCGCCGAGGTTGAACTGGCCGTCGCCGGTCTTGTCGTCCGGGCAGCGCATCAACGCATTGAGCGCGTTGTGCGCGTCATAGGTCGACGGCGTCCAGCCCAGCAGGTAGAAGCTGGTGTCGCGGCGCAGGATCTTCGGGAAGTACGTGCCCTTGGTCTCGGCCGCGAGGTTGACCTTGATGTTGACGCGCGCGAGATTGGCCGCAACAGCCTGGCAGGTTTGCGCATCGTTGACGTAACGGTCGTTCGGACAGTTCATCGTGACCTCGAAACCATTCGGGTAGCCGGCTTCGGCCAGCAGCTTCTTGGACGCTTCCTGGTCGAACGGCAGACGCTTGTCCTGCGCTTCGTTCCAGCCGACGATGCCGGGGCCGACCATCAGGGCGGTGGGACGTGAGGCGCCGCGCATCACCGTTTTCTGGATGCCGACGATGTCGATCGCCTGGTAGAAGGCCTGGCGCACGCGCTTGTCCTTGAACGGGTTCTTGCCCTTGACGCTGGAGTACAGCAGTTCGTCACGCTTCTGGTCCATGCCGAGGAAGATGGTGCGCAGCTCGGGGCCGACGACGGCGCGGGCCGTGGGGCTCGCATCGACGCGCGGGATGTCCTGCACGGGGATAGGCTCCATCACGTCGACTTCGCCCGAAATCAACGCGGCAACGCGGGTGGCCGGGTTGGCGATCGGCGTGAAGATGACTTCCTGCACGTTGCCTTCGATCTTGCCCCAGTAGGTGCTGTTGCGGACGAACACGGTGCGCACGTTGGGCTGGCGCTCGCGAACGCGGAACGGACCCGTGCCGTTGGCCTTGAACGACGCCGTGTTCTCGATGCCCTTGCGCCGGTCGACCGGCTTCTCCGCCTTGTTTTCGACACACCATTTCTTGCTCATGATCATGACGGTCGAGAGCACGTCGGGCAGCACCGGGAACGGCGCCTTGGTCTCGATGTCGACCGTATGGTCGTTGACCTTGCGAACTTCCTTGATGTCGTTGGTGTTGCTCTTCATGTCGGAGCCGTCGCCACCGGCGCGCGCCAGGCTGAAGAGCACGTCGTCGGCCGTGAACGGCGTGCCGTCGTGGAACTGCACCCCCTTGCGCAGTTCGAAGCGCCAGACGCTGGGCGAGGTCTGCTTCCAGCTGGTGGCCAGCAACGGCGCCAGGCTGAGGTCCTTGTTGCGACCGGTCAACGTCTCGTAGACATTGGCCGTGGTCGACAGCTGGAGTGACTCGTTGAGCGAGTGCGGGTCGAGCGACAGGGCGTCGCCCTGGTTGGCGATGCGGATGGTCTGTGCGCCGGCCATCAGGCTGGTGGCACCCAGCGTGGCCAGCACGGCAGCGGTCAGCACTTTGGACTTGAAACTCATGGAAAGGCACTCCTCATGGGGGTTGAAAACAGGATTGACTGTGAAAGCCGCACCGGCTCGTGGCCGGCGAAGGACGGGGCCCGATGATGCGGGCTATTGCATGGCGCCGATCTTGGCGTTTTCCATCGTGCGCGTTGACGCAGCAAGGGGCATGCCTTGTTCGATCAGGCCGGCATGCAGCGCCGCGCCGAGGGGAAGGATCTCATCGTTGAAGTCGTAGCGGCTGTTGTGCAGGAAGGCGCCGCTGCGGGCGTCCTGGCCGATCCGCAGGTAGGCGCCCGGCTTCTTCTGCAGCATGAACGAGAAGTCTTCGGCGCCCATGCTCGGCTCCATGTGGCGCTCGACGTTGCGCGCACCCACCAGGCCCTGCGCGACGTCGCCCGCGAACAGCGCCTCGGTTGGCGTATTGACGGTCGCGGGGTAGATGCGCTCGAAGCGCACCGTCGCGCTTGCACCGAAGCCGGCAGCCACCGCGCTGCACAGCTCGACCAGCCGCTGTTCGACGTGCTGCTGCACCTTGGCCGAAAAGGTACGAACCGTTCCGACCAGCGTCGCGCTGCCGGGAATCACGCTCATCGCGCCCAGGTCGCCGGCTTGCACCGCGCAGATGCTGATCACCGCCGCGTCGATGGGCCGCACGCTGCGCGACACGATGCTCTGAACGGCCGTGATGATGTGGGCCGACACCAACACCGGATCGATGGTCTGGTAGGCATGGGCGCCGTGGCCGCCCCTGCCCGTCACCTCGATGGTGATGCGATCGGCCGCGGCCATCATCGCGCCGCTGTTCAGGCCGAGCGTGCCGACCGGCATGCCCGGCCAGTTGTGCATGGCGAAGACCGACTGCACCGGAAACCGGTCGAAAAGGCCATCCTCGATCATCACGCGCGCGCCGGCGAAGCCCTCCTCGCCGGGCTGGAAGATCAGCACCGCCGTGCCGTCGAAATTGCGCGTTTCGGCGAGATAGCGCGCTGCAGCCACCAGCATCGCCGTGTGGCCGTCGTGACCGCAGCCGTGCATCAGGCCATTCTTGGCGGAGCACCAGGCGAAGTCGTTGTCCTCCTTCATCGGCAGTGCATCCATGTCGGCGCGCAGCCCGATCATGCGGCCGCTGACAGTGGACTTGCCGCGGATCAGGCCGACCACCCCCGTCCTGCCGATTCCGGCGTGAATTTCGTCGACGCCGCAGGCACGCAGCGCCTCCTGGACGCGGGCGGCGGTGTAGGTCTCTTCGAAGCCGAGTTCGGGATGGGCGTGCAGGTCGCGCCGGAACGCCGTGACCTCCGGATGAAAGCGGGCGATGTGTGCAAAGGCCCTACCTGCAACCTGCAGGCGTGGCGAAGCCATCAGTGGCCCCCCCCAGTAGAGATGCGCAGCCGCGGATCGACCGCGAAGTACAGCAGATCGACGATCAGGTTGATCGTGACAAAGATCAGGGCGATCAGGCACAGATAGGCGGCCATCACCGGTATGTCGGCGTAGGTCACTGCCTGGATGAAGAGCAGTCCCATCCCGGGCCACTGGAACACGGTCTCGGTGATGATGGCGAAGGCGATGAGCGAGCCGAGCTGCAGGCCGGTGATCGTGATCACCGGCACCATGGTGTTGCGCAGCGCGTGGCCGAAGTGAATGGCGCGATCCGACAGGCCCCGGGCGCGAGCGAACTTGATGTAGTCGGTACGCAGGACCTCGAGCATCTCGGCGCGCACCAGCCGCATGATCAGCGTCAGCTGGAAGATCGCGAGCGTCACGGTCGGCAGCACCAGATGGCTCCAGCCGTCCCGCGTGAAGAGTCCGGTGCTCCACCAGCCGATGTTCACGACCTCGCCGCGGCCGAAGCTCGGCAGCCAGCCGAGCCAGACCGAGAACACCAGGATCAGCAGGATACCGATGAGAAAGGTCGGCAGCGACACGCCCAGCAGCGACAACGCCATGACGGCCTGGCTGCCTGCGGAGCCGCGCCGCAATGCCGCATAGACGCCCATCGGCAGCCCCACGAGCAGCGCGACCAACGCCGCCATCACCGAAAGTTCGAGCGTGGCCGGCAGGCGTTCGCCGATCAGGCGCGACACCTTCGCACCCTGGCGCAGGCTCAGGCCGAACTCGCCCTGTGCTGCATTCACCAGGAAGTGCCAGAACTGCACGAAGAAGGGTCGGTCCAGCCCCAAGTCGGCCCGCAGTTCGCGGATCTGATCGGGTCGCGCGTCCTGCCCCAGCAGGAAGACCACGGGATCTCCGACGTACTGGAACAGCAGGAATGCGATGAAGGCCACCACGATCATCACGATCACGGCTTGAAAAAGGCGGCGGAGTACGAAAACGAGCATTTTTTCTGGAGGTGATCGACCTTAGCAGAGCAATGTGTGTGCCCAAGGCAGGATTAACCCATGAAAAAAGCCACCCGACTTTCGTCGAGTGGCTTTCGCGTCTTTCAACATCAGCTGGCGCGAGCCAGCGTCAGATCAGAAAGCGTGACGGATACCGAAGTCGTAGCCGATCGAGGTCTTCGCGCGGTAGACACCGGTCTGGCCGAGGGCGGTGTAGCTCGTTGCGAACGGTGCATCGATGTTGCCCGAACCAGCGGTGTAGCCAGCGCCGTTCTTGTTGCGAACATAGGTGCCCGTGGCGTACAGAGCCGTACGCTTCGACAGGTTGTGCACGTAGCCGATGGCGACCTGGTTGGCCTTCGGATCTTCGTAAGCCGGGGTGAAGAGGCTCGGGAACAGCACAGCTTGCTGGTCAACCTTGACCTTCACTTGACCGTACGAAGCGCGGATCAGGCCAGCGCCGACCGGAACGGTCACGCCGAGCAGGTAGCCGGTCATCTTGGTCGACGGATTGAAGATCGGCTCGTTGAAGCCTTCCGAGTAGTCAACCTTGCGCTTGATGGAAGCGACTTGACCGAACAGCTTGACCACGCCGAAGTCGTAGCTTGCGCCGACGTTCAGGTTCTTGGCTTCGGTGTTGGTGCCGGCCAGGAAGTCCGACGTGTTGTTCTGCACGCCATAGGCGACAGCGACGTCCAGCGGGCCGTTGGCGTAGCCGAAGCGACCACCAGCGTAACGACCACCGCGGCTGTTGTTGTTCAGCGAGCTTTGCAGGCCGTTGTCAGCCTTCAGTTGCTCGTGGAAACCGTACTGCAGCTGACCGTAGAAACCACCCAGGTTCGGCGGCAGGAAGTAGCCGATGGTGTTGCTTGCGCGAACGTTCGAGTTTTCCAGGCCGGCGGCCTTCTGGATCAGGGCGGTGCCCGAACCATTGGTGCCGAACGGATCGAACACGGTGAAGTTCCAGAACGTCGGCTTGTAGTCACGGCCGAGGCGGACTTCACCGAAGCCACCCGA
>SEGN01000516.1 GCA_004211245.1 Variovorax sp. | reverse complement strand
ATCCGCTTGCCCTCGACGTGCTTGTACTCGCCCTTGTTGAAGTCGCTGGCGGAGCCGTAGTACTCCTTGAACAGCACGCCGTCGACTTCCACGGTCTTGCCCGGCGACTCTTCGTGGCCGGCGAACAGCGAACCGATCATCACCATGCTGGCCCCGAAGCGGATGCTCTTTGCGATGTCGCCATGGTCCCGGATGCCGCCGTCGGCAATGATCGGCTTGGTGGCCACGCGCGCGCACCACTTGAGCGCGCTCAATTGCCAACCGCCCGTGCCGAATCCCGTCTTGAGTTTGGTGATGCAGACCTTGCCCGGGCCGATGCCGACCTTGGTCGCATCGGCGCCCCAGTTCTCGAGGTCGATCACTGCTTCGGGCGTGCCGACGTTGCCGGCGATCACGAACGATGCCGGCAGCTTTTCCTTGAGGTAGCCGATCATGTTCCTGACACTGTCGGCATGGCCGTGCGCGATGTCGATCGTGATGTATTCGGGCACCAGACCTTTCGCGACGAAGGTGTCGACCGTGTCGTAGTCGGCCTTCTTCACCCCCAGCGAGATCGAGGCGAACACGCCTTTCCTGTGCATCTGCTCGACGAAGATCACGTTGTCGAGGTCGAAGCGGTGCATCACGTAGAAGTAGCCGTTCTGGGCGAGCCAGAGGCAGATGGTCTCGTCGACCACCGTCTTCATGTTGGCGGGCACCACCGGAAGGCGGAAGCTGCGGCCGCCGAGTTCGACGCTGGCGTCGCATTCGGACCGGCTGTCCACGCGGCACTTGCGCGGCAGCAGGAGGATGTTGTCGTAATCGAATATTTGCATGACCAGGCTCCTTGTAAGAACAACAGATGAGCGCTTGGTTCGGCCGGCTTTCCAGAAACGAAAAACCGGGCGCAAGAAACTTGGGCCCGGTGACTGATTTTACGCAGCCGTGCCGGTCGCCGCGCAATGGCCGTCGATATACCCCGCATACACGCTGCTTTCTACAATCGGGCGATGTTCACCGATACCGCGCCCCGCGCCGACCTGCCGCTGCTCCAGAACCTCAACCCGGAGCAACTCGCCGCGGTCACCCTGCCGGCCGGCAACGCGCTGATCCTCGCAGGTGCCGGTTCCGGCAAGACCCGCGTGCTCACCACGCGCATCGCCTGGCTGCTGCAGACCGGGCAGGTCTCGCCCGGCGGCGTGCTGGCGGTGACCTTCACCAACAAGGCCGCGAAGGAAATGATGACGCGGCTGTCGGCGATGCTGCCGGTCAACGTGCGCGGCATGTGGATCGGCACGTTTCATGGCCTGTGCAACCGGTTCCTGCGCGCCCACTGGAAGCTTGCCAACCTGCCGTCGACCTTCCAGATCCTCGACACGCAGGACCAGCTCTCGGCCATCAAGCGGCTGATGAAGCAGTACAACGTCGATGACGAGCGGTTTCCGGCCAAGCAGACGCAATGGTTCATCGCCGGTGCGAAGGAGGACGGCCTGCGCCCGCGCGACGTCGAGATTCGCAGCGACGACGACCGCAAAAAGGTCGAGCTCTACCAGCTCTACGAGGAGCAGTGCCAGCGCGAAGGCGTGGTCGACTTCGGCGAGCTGATGCTGCGCAGCTACGAACTGCTGCGCGACAACGACCCGGTGCGCGAGCACTACCAGCGGCGCTTTCGGCACATCCTGATCGATGAGTTCCAGGACACGAACCGCCTGCAGTACGCATGGATCAAGATGCTCTCGGGGGTCACGGTCGACGGCACGTTCCAGCCGGGCGGCAACAGCGTGATCGC
>SEGN01000117.1 GCA_004211245.1 Variovorax sp. | reverse complement strand
GCAATTCGCCCTCGTCGATGCGGAGCGTCATGGGGTCGGCGGAACGTCGCCTCTCTCTCCATCGTGTCGAAGGTGCGCGTGCCGAGGCAGCCGCACATGCTGCGTCGCCTTGGCCGTGCGCACCACGCCCGACAGCAGCGAGCGGAACCACACGTGCCCCGGCGCCTGCTGCGTGCGCCCGTGCCACAGCTGGTAGAAGCGCATCGCCGGAAACTCGATCGGCGCCGGCACCACGGCCAACGGCAGGATCGCCGCGAAGTGCTCGGCGAAATGCCGGCTGGTGGTGAAGATCAGGTCGGTGCCCGGCAGCAGGTGCGGCGCCATCGCGAACCAGGGAACGGTCACCGTCGGCGTGCGCGACATGCGCTGCGCGGCCAGGTGCATCTCGACCACGCCGCGCTGGGACACGCTGTAGAGCAGCGGCACCACATGCGAGCCCTGCAGGTAGTCGACCGCGCGCATGCTCCCGGCGCAGGCGTGGTCGCGGTCGACCAGGCAGACGATCTGGTCCTCGAAGAGCAGGGTGCTGCGCAGGTGCTCGGGCGGCTGAGGCCAGTTGCCGATCACCACGTCGAGTTCGCCATCGGCCAGTGCGGCTTCGTAGTCGTAGTCGGCGCCGAGCGGCTGCAGGGTGAGCCTCGCCCCCGGCGCGGTATGGCGCATGTAGTTCACCAGCGCGGCCATCAGCGGCGGCGCGAGGTAGTCGGGCGTTCCGAGCCGGAAATGCTGGCGCGTGCTGGCGGGGTCGAACACCGTGCCCGGCGCCAGCAAGACGTCTATTTCGCCGAGCACCACCCGCACCGAGGCTTCCAGCTGCAGCGCGCGCTCGGTCGGCACCATGCGCGACTTGTCTTTCACCAGCAGCGGGTCGTCGAAGATTTCGCGCAGTCGCTTCAGGGCGGTGCTCACGGCCGGCTGCGACTGGTTGAGCCTGGCGGCGGTGCGCGACACGCTGCGCTCCGCCATCAGCATGCTGAAGACGCGCAACAGGTAGGAGTCGAAAGGGTCGTCGGGACGGGCCATGGGAGGAAGGATTGCACAGCTTTGGTGCCACCGGGCACTCATCTTGCTGATGCGAAGGCCGGGCGCCGCACGTTTTGCTATGCCGGTCATTCCAGCTTGGCAATTGGCGTGCCACGGAGCCGCTCCTACATTGCAGCCAGTTCACCCACTTCGAGGAATCGACATGTCCAACGCCACCATCACCCGCCGCTCGGCACTGCAGTTCCTGGCCGCCGGCGCAGCCGGCTCGCTCGCGTTGCCCGGCCTGGCCGCCGGTTGGCCGGAGAAGCCGGTCAAGATCATCGTGACCTTCCCGCCGGGCGGCTCCAGCGACATCCTGGCCCGGGTCATGGCCGAGCAGCTCGCCAAGCTGCTCGGCCAGCCCGTGGTGGTGGACAACCGCCCCGGCGCGGGCGGCACCATCGGCGGCATGGCCGTGGCATCGGCCGCGCCGGACGGCTACACCCTGATGCTGTCGAACACGACGCCGATCGCGCTGGGCCCGTTCACGCTCGAAAAGCAGCCCTACGACCCGGTCGAGGCCTTCACCCACATCGCCTATCTGGGCTCGGCGCCGCTGGTCATCATGGCGAGCAAGCCGTCCGGCCTGCGGACTTTTGCGGATCTCGATGCACGGGGCCACAAGGGCCAGGTCGACTTCGGCTCGGGTGGCCCCGGGTCGGTCGGCCACATCCACGGCGAGCTGATGAAAAAGGTGACAGGCATGAACCTGGTGCACGTGCCCTACCGCGGTGGTGCACCGATGACGACCGACCTGATCGCCAACACGATCCCGATCGGCATCGACGTCATCACCGCCTACGTGCCGTTCTTCAAGAGCGGCCAGCTCACGCCGGTGGCCGTGACGAGCCGCGGTCGTTCGCCGCTGATGCCCGAGGTGCCGACCGTGGTGGAACTGAACCAGCCCAAGCTGCTGCTGGAGAACTTCTTCGGCCTGAGCGGCCCCGCGAAGATGCCGGCCGACGTCGTGGCGAAGCTCAATGCGGCCTGCAACCAGGTGCTGGCAATGACGCCGGTTCAGCAGAAGCTGGTCGACATGGGCATCGTGGCGCAGGGCGAGAGCACCGCGCAGTTCAACAGCTTCGTGAAGGCGCAGGTGGGCTTGCTCGGACCGACGGTGAAGGGGGCCGGGATCAAGCTGTAAACAGCAGCACCGAATTCGTCCCGCCGAAGGCAAACGAGTTGCTGATGGCGGCCTGAAGGTCGGGCGCCGTGGTGCCGGGCTGCAGCACCAGGTTCATGGCGCAGGCCGGGTCGACCGCGCTGCAATGGGCATTCGGCGGCAGTTGCCGATGGCGCAGCGCCAGCACCGTGATGACGGCTTCGAGCGCGCCGGCGCCGCCGAGCAGGTGACCGTGCAGCGCCTTGGTCGAACTCACGCGCAAGGCATCGAAATCGTCGCCCCAGACGCTGGCGAGCGCATCGTGCTCGACCACGTCGCCGATGCGCGTAGCGGTGCCGTGGGCATTGCAGTAGCCCACGTCGCGCGGCTGCAGGCCTGCGCGCTGCAGCGCGGCGCGCATGGCGCGGGCCTGGCCTTGGGCGTCAGGCTTGGTCAGGTGGGTGGCATCGCTGCTGACACCCCAGCCGGCCAGCGTGGCATGGCTGCGCGCGCCGCGGGCACGGGCCCGGTCGGCCGACTCGAGCACCAGGAAGGCGGCGCCTTCGCCGAGCGCGAAGCCGCTGCGGTCGGCGGCGAACGGACGCACCGCGCCGGCCGCTTCGCCGGGCTGGAAGGTGGCCAGCGTCTGCATCGCCTGCCACGCCATCACCACGCCCGGAACGATCAGCGCTTCGCTGCCACCGGCGATGGCGATGTCGACCTCGCCGCGCTGCACCGCCTTGGCGGCTTCGGCAATGGCCACCGACGAGGAGGCGCAGGCCACGGAATAGGTGAGCACCGGTCCCTGCACGCCGTGCCGCATCGCCACATGGGCGGCCGGTGCGTTGGGCATGAAGGCGGGGACGGTCAGCGGCGGGATGCGGCCGCCGCTGCGGTAGGCCGCTTCGAGCGACGCAGCGCCGCCCATGCCGCAGCCCACATAGACACCGATGCGTTCGGGGTCGACGTCGGCGGGGCTGCCGGCGTCCCGCATCGCCATGTCGGCGGCGGCCACGGCGAGTTGGCTGACCCGGTCGACGCCGGCGAGCTGCAGCTTGGTGAACCAGCGCGATGCGTCGAAGGCCACGGTGGCCGCGGCCGCGGCCTTCGGCAGCTCGGAGTGGACCGGCTGCACCGCGGATTCGGCGCGCATCAGCGCCTCGAACATCTCCTGCGGATCGGCCCCCTGTGGCGCCATCACGCCGAGACCGGTGACGGCGACCTGTTGCAAGCTCACGCGGCTGGCTGCTCCGCCCGGATCTTGTCGACCATGGCGGCGAGTTCGGCCAGCGTGTCGATGTTCATGTCGGTGTCGGGCATCGTGATGCCGAACTTGTCTTCGATGGCGAAAACGAATTCGACCAGCGCCAGCGAGTCGAAACCCTTCTCGCGCATGGAGGCGTTCGGGTCGAGCGTCGCGGTTTCGATGCCGTACTTCTCGTGGATCAACTCCTGCAATTCTTTCAGCGAACTCATTGGCGCATCGCATGGCCGCTGGACGGGCCTGTTGTCATTGAATTCCGATGATATCCGCTCTGCCCGCCTGCCTTGCAGGTGCGAAGGGCGCCGGCCGCCAGTGCAGCGAGGGCAGGGCGAACGCCAGGCCGAGCAAGGCGCCGGCTGCGGCGTCCAGCACCACATGCTGCTTGACTGCCAGCGTCGACCAGGCAATGGCCAGGAACCAGAGCGCATTGAGCCAGCGGAAGACGGCGGGCGTGCGGGCTTGCCGCAGCACGTCGTCGAGCCGGATGGCGGTGAACATCGCCACCGCCACGTGCATCGAAGGACAGGCATTGCCCGCCGCATCGACGCCCTGCAGCATGGCAAAACCCGCGTAGCCCGACACGTCGATGGCCAGCGCCGGCACCGCGGTCGGCCAGAAGTAGAAGAACGCCAGCCCGCTCAGGCAAAGCCCGCCGACCCAGAGGCCATACACCACGAGCTCGGAGAAGGTGCGCTGCAGGCCCGGCGCAAAGCCCACGTACACCCAGAGCGAGAGGTAGGGAAACAGCATCCACGGCTGGAACGGGATCAGATGGTCCAGCGGGGTGAGCGGCATCTGCAGCACAGGGTGCACCGGGTGGCGCAGCAGATGGAAGTAGCCGATGAAGAAGAGCCAGGTGAAAAAGGACGTCCCCACAAATTTGAGCAGGAACAGCGTGCGCGCGCGCAGCCAGATTTCGGCGGGCCAGGGGAGGGGCGTCGGGTCGATGGAATGATTCATGGGGCAGGCCACAGCATATGCTCCACGGATGACATCCGGAGATTCGCCGCCCGCTTCACCAAGCTTCGCGCAGGCCTTCTGGTTCTGGCTCAAGCTCGGTTTCGTGAGCTTTGGCGGGCCGGCCGGGCAGATCGCGATCATGCACACCGAACTGGTCGAGCGGCGCCGCTGGATCAGCGAGCGGCGCTTTCTGCACGCGCTCAACTACTGCATGCTGTTGCCCGGACCCGAGGCGCAGCAGCTCGCCACCTACATCGGCTGGCTCCTGCACCGCACGCGCGGGGGCATCGTGGCCGGTGCCCTGTTCGTGCTGCCATCGCTGTTCATCCTGATCGCGCTCTCCTGGGTCTACATCGTCTACGGCCATGTGCCGGCGGTGGCCGGCATCTTCTTCGGGCTGAAGCCGGCGGTGACGGCGCTGGTGCTGCATGCAGCCTGGCGCATCGGCACGCGCGCCCTGCGCAACGGCTGGATGTGGTGCATTTCGGCGGCAGCCTTCGTGGCGATCTTCGCGCTGGAGGTGCCGTTTCCGGCGATCGTGCTGGCCGCGGCGCTGATCGGCCATGTCGGCGCGCGGGTGGCGCCCGGCGTCTTCGCGCCGGGCGGCGGACACACCGCGGGCCAGTCCGGCTACGGACCGGCCCTGATCGACGACGACACGCCGACGCCAGTCCACGCGCTGTTCTCGCGCGCCCGGCTGGCCCGCTTGCTGACAATCGGGTTCGGCTTGTGGGCGATCGCGATGGGTGGGCTCCTGCTGCGCGACGGTTGGCAAGGCACGCTGACGCAGATGGCATGGTTCTTCACCAAGGCCGCATTGCTGACCTTCGGCGGGGCCTATGCGGTGCTGCCCTATGTGTTCCAGGGAGCGGTCGAGCAACACCAGTGGCTCACGGCGCCGCAGATGATCGACGGGCTGGCGCTCGGCGAAACCACGCCCGGGCCGCTCATCATGGTGGTGGCCTTCGTCGGGTTCGTGGGCGGCTGGGTCAAGCAGGTGGCCGGGCCGGACGCGCTGTTCCTCGGTGCCGCGCTGGCGGCCACGGTGGTCACCTTCTTCACCTTCCTGCCATCGTTCGTCTTCATCCTCGCCGGCGGGCCGCTGGTGGAAGCGACGCATGGCAGGCTCGGCTTCACGGCGCCGCTCACCGCCATCACGGCGGCCGTGGTGGGCGTGATCCTCAACCTGGCGCTGTTCTTCGCGTACCACGTGCTGTGGCCGCAAGGTTTCGGCGGCCGCTTCGACGCCGGTTCGGCCTTGATCGCCCTGGCGGCCGCGATCGCGCTGTTCCGCTTCAAGCTCGGCGTGATGCCGCTCCTGGCCGCCTGCGCGTTGATCGGCCTGGCTACGACCTGTCTCGGTTCGACAGCATGCTGAGCTGCCCCGGCGGTTTCAGTCTTCCACCGCCTTCACCAGCATGACCGGGATGTTCGCGCCCTGAACCACCGAATGGGAAACCGAGCCAAGCAACGCGCTGCGCAGGTCGCCGGTGCCGCTGGTCTGCATGATGATCATGTCGCAACCGAAGCGCTCGGCAATGTCGACGAGCGTGTGGCCCGGGTCGCCTGAGCCGACCTCGCTTTCGAATGTCATTCCGGCGTGTCGCAGCAGCTGTTCGGCCGAGGCAAGCAGGTGCGTTCCCGCGGATTCGCTCACCTGCTCGAGCACCTGGACATCGGGTGCCGACACCATTTCGTACAGGTTGGCCGGACCCTGAACATTGGCCACGACGAAAGTCGCCTGCAGGCCTTCGCTCACCAGCCGGATCGCATGGCGCACCGCTGCGAGGGCCACTTCCGAGCCGTCGACGGGCAGCAGAATCTTCATCATCACGTTCCTCCGGAGCTTCAGATGCGGTCGAGGATACGACGCGATCCGGACGGCGCAGTAGAGTGAGTCCCTATGTCCGTGTCGTCCATTGCCGCTGCGCTGCCTCTGCCCACGCGCGACGGCGTGGGCCCCAGTTGCGTTGCGCTGCCGTCCGAAGGCGACTGGCCGACCATGCTCGATTTCCTGGTGCAACGTTTCCCGTCCGTTGCGCGGGACACATGGCTGTCGCGCATCGCGGCCGGCGATGTGGTCGACGAGCACGGCGAGCCCGTCACGCCGTCGCGACGGTACGCGCCGCGCCTGCGCCTCTACTACTACCGGGCGACTGGCCCCGAGCCACGGCTGCCGAAGGACGAGCTGCTGCTGCACCAGGACGCGCACCTGGTCGTGGTCGACAAGCCGCATTTCATGCCGGTGACGCCGTCCGGCCCGTACCTGCAGCAGAGCCTGCTGGTGCGACTCAAGCGCCGGCTCGGCATCGACACGCTGGTGCCGCTGCACCGCATCGATCGCGCCACCGCCGGCCTCGTGCTGTTCTCCACCGACCCCGCGACCCGCGGGCGCTACCAGTGGCTGTTCGGCGAGCGCGCGATGCACAAGACCTACGAGGCGATCGTGCACTGGCCGCCCGGCACGGTGCTGCCGGCGACCTATCGCAGCCGGCTGGTGCCCGACGACCATTTCATGCGCACGCGCGAAGTGCCCGGCGAACCCAACGCCGAAACGCATCTGGCGCTGTGCGAGGTGCGCGGTCGACATGCACGGCTCGCGCTGGCACCCGTCACCGGCCGCAAGCACCAGTTGCGTGTGCACTGCGATGCGCTGGGCATCCCGATCGTCGACGACGCGCTCTACCCGACGTTGTTGCCCTACGGGCCCGACGACTTCGCGCGTCCCATGCAACTGCTGGCGCGGTCGCTGTCCTTCGTCGACCCGTTCAGCGGCGAAAGGCGGACGTTCGCCAGCACGCTGCAGCTGGACGGCTGGCCGTCCTAGCGCGAACCCCGAAGGCGCGCTATGGGCAGGGCCGACCACTCGAAGCGGTGCTTCAGGCCGGCCGTGACGACAGGAAGGCCTGCAGTGTCTGCGGGTCGAGCTGATAGTTGCCGTTGCGGCAGTGCACCGAAAACCCCAGCCGCTGGTTGATCGAGAGCATCGGCGCGTTCACTTCCGCGTTGTAGGTGACGATCGTTCGCACCGCGGGATGCCGGTCCCGCACCAGCGCGAGCATCCGGGCCTTGACCGCCTTGGCCAGCCCCTTGCCGCGCCACGGGCGGGCCACCGCCGTCAAGGCCTGGTGTACGCGATCCGGAAAGCGCGCCTCCCAATGCGCGTTGCAGACGGCGGCCACCCGGCCCTCCTGGTCGACCAGAAGCGCGAGCAGGTGCTCGCCGCCGATCCGGTCGAGCTCCTCGTACCAGCTCTCGTGGCCTGCCAGTTCGTAGCGCATGGCCGGCAGGTCGAGCGTGCCGATGGGAATGTCGTTGATCAGGGCAGTGAGCGGCGCCATGAGTTGCGCGAGCCGGTCCAGCGGCACGCGTCCGGCATGGACCTCCCAATGCAATCCCGGCATCGACGTGCCGTGTGCCTGCCATCGCGCGAGGGCTTGCCAGTCCAGTCCCTCCATCGACAGGCGGTTCTCGAAATAGCGGTGCTTCTCCGCGGCGCCCACTGCCGTGAGAAAGGCATGCGCCTCGGGCAGGTGCACGCCCAGCGTCGCCGTGTGCCTCGCCTCGCGTCGCATCAGGTCATCGAGGGTGCGCAGCAGCGCCGTGGCGATTCCGCGGCGGCGGTGAGGCCGCAGCACGCCACCACCGACCTGGATGAACGGCGCGCGCAGCGCGTACTCGGGCGAGCCCTCGCGGCGTGTCTCGACGAACAGGTTGGCGACCACCCGGTCGTCCTGGAGCACCATGAAGCGGCGCGCCTCGTCGTGCGGCCGGCGTCTGCGCACGATGTGTTCGAACTCGGCGTCGCTGAGCACCGGCTCGCCTGGCAGGTCTTCTTCGCTGCGCAGACGGCGGTAGTGGTGGTAGGCGGTCCATTGCGCGGCGGAGGCCGCGAACGGGTCGAAAAAAAGGACGCGCATGGGGAGGCTTTGCATCGGAGCGACGGAAAGAAGGGGGG
>SEGN01000515.1 GCA_004211245.1 Variovorax sp. | reverse complement strand
AAGAACATGGTGTCCATCCGCCTGCTGCAATCGATCGGCCCGCAGTACGCGCAGGACTGGGTCACACGCTTCGGTTTCGACGCCGCCAAGCACCCGGCGTATCTGCCGATGGCGCTGGGTGCGGGCTCCGTCACGCCGATGCAGATGGCCGCGGCGTACGCCGTGTTCGCCAACGGCGGCTATCGCGTGAACCCGCACCTGGTGACGCGCATCACCGACGCCCGCGACCAGGTTCTCGTCGAGACACCACCGCCCGCGCAGCTCGACGAAAGCATGCGCGCGATTCCAGCGCGCAATGCCTTCGTGATGGAAACGTTGCTCAACAGCGTGGTGAAGAACGGCACCGGCCGCAAGGCCTGGACCGTATTGCGCCGCGACGACCTGTACGGCAAGACCGGCACCACCAACGACTCGATCGACACCTGGTTCGCCGGCTTCCAGCCGACCATGGTCGGCATCGCGTGGATCGGCTACGACACGCCGCGCCAGCTCGGCGTGCGCGGCGAGACCGGTGGCAGCCTGAGTCTGCCGGTGTGGACGGGCTTCATGGACACGGCACTCAAGGGCGTGCCCGTGGCGAAGCTGACGCCGCCCGATGGCGTGGCGCAGGTGGACGGCGAGTGGTACTTCGACGATTTCACGCCGGGGCACGGCATTGCGAGCCTCGGGCTGGAGGGGGGGGATGTGGAGCAGGCCGACGTACTGGCCGCGCCGCCGGTGGCCGCGGTGGCGCCGGTGGAAGAGCGCAACCGGATCCTGGACTGGTTCCGGTAGAAAGCCTACCGCGCCAGCGGCACCGTCAACGTCGCCAGTGCCCCGCCTCCCGGCCCGTTCACCAGCTCCACGCGCCCGCGGTGCAGGCTCGCGATCTCCTTGACGAAGGCCAGGCCGAGGCCGGTGCTCTTCTTCTGGTTGTGCGGCCGCGCCAGTGAATAGAACTTCTCGAACACCTTGTCCTTGGCATAGTCCGGGATGCCCTGGCCGCGATCCCGCACGCTGATGCGCGCCAGGCGTGAAGTGGCCTGCAGCGTCAGCACCACCTCGCGCCCGGCAGGGGAGAAGTCGATGGCGTTGTCGAGCAGATTGCTCACCGCGCGGCGCAGCAGGAACGGGTCGCCTTCGGTCGTGGCCTGCGCCTCGATGGCGACGCGCACCTCGACGCTGCGGGCCGAGGCGGTCGTGCGCGCGCTGGCCGCGATGTCCTGCAGCAGCGGTCCCAGCGCGACCGGCTCGGTGCGGTCGAGCGCGCGCCGCGTCTCGAGCGCGGTGAGCTCCATCATGCGGTCGACGATTTCCTGGATGCGCTGCGTTTCGCGCGTGATGTTCGTGAGGAAGTGCGCGCGCTCTTCGGCAGGCATCGACGGTTCCTGCAGCAGCTCGGCCGCGCCGCGGATGGCCGACAGCGGGCTCTTTACCTCGTGGGTGAAGTTCTGCACGTAGTCGGCCACGTAGTTGCGCCCGGTGAGCGTGTCGCGCATCTCGCTGAAGCCGCTGCGAAGGGCGTCGAGCGCGCGCCGTGCCATGCGCGACACGCTCAGGCGCGGCTGGCTGCGCACCCAGCGCCAATAGTCCGAGACCAGGCCGAACGGTCGCACCAGCCAGACCGACACGATGACGGCGAGCACCAGCAACGCGAGCGCCGAGCCGACGCCGACCCACAGCGTGCGCGCCCGCGCGTCTTCCACGAACTGGCCGAAGCTCTGCACCGGTTTGCCCACGCTCACCACGCCGACGATCTCGTCGTTCCAGCGCACCGGCGCGCTCACGTACATGACCGA
>SEGN01000116.1 GCA_004211245.1 Variovorax sp. | reverse complement strand
GCCTCCAGCCGCGGAATGAGCCACATCGAGGCGAAGGAGGCGAACGTGGTCAGCGACACGCTCTTGCGTCCGGCGCTCTGGCGGATCTGGCGCACCGCGCCGTCGATGCGCGGCAGCGACTGCTGAACAGCCAGCAGCAATTGCGCGCCCGCGCTCGTGAGTTCGACTGCCCGCGTGTGGCGCAGGAACAGCGGCACGCCGACTTCCTCCTCGAGCGACTGGATCTGCCGGCTCACGGCCGACTGGGTCAGGGCCATCTCTTCGGCGGCCGCACGGAAGTTCAGGTGCCGTGCCACTGCCTCGAAGGCACGCAGATGACCGGCGGCGATGGGCCGGGAGCGCAGGTGGGTCTGTGAATGCTGCACGGTCGATTGATGCGTGAACGGAATCAGTAGGCTACCGCGTTTTCATTGGACTGCCAACGGGACCGCGCCGATCATTCATTCCCGAAACGTATCTTGCGTTTCAGGGAACACACCAGGAGTCCACCATGTCCACCGCCGTCTGCACCTCGTCCTCGTCCCTGTCGCTGCCCGCCCGCCCGGCCGCCATCCCGGCCGCGGCGCGCCGTGGCGCCTGGCAGCTCGACGCCGGCCAGGCCACCAGCCTGAAGGCCGTTCAGACCAGTGTGCTGCGCCTGCGGCAGGGCCGCGTCTGGGTCACGCGCGACGCCACCGCGCGGCGGGCCAGCGAGGACCTGGTGCTGGCACCGGGCGAATCGCTGACCGTCGCCGCCGGCGAGCGCATCGTGATGGAGCCGTGGGACGGCTACGGCGCGACCTACACCTGGGACGCAGCCTGAGCGCAGCTGCGCCTAGATGTCGAAGCGCGGGCGCAGTTCCAGGAACCGGGCCAGCGCGAGCGGGCCGTCGAGCGTGTGGATGCCCGCCATGTCGTCCGGCTCTTCGGTCTGCGCGAAGCCCATGTCGAACCGCTGGTAGCGCCGTTGCACCAGTGGCCCGTCGTAGACCACGCGAATCTGTTCATGTCGCGGGTCTTCGCTGATGCGGCTCATCAATCCGACGACCAAGCTGCGCGGCCCTTCCAGGTGCTGGCAGAAGCGCTGGCCGTCGAACACCAGCAGGCCGGTGATGCCATGCTCGGCATTGCGCGTGCGCGCCTGCGAAACGATGCTTCCTACCACCCGGGGTGACTGGCCGGCCGCCAATTGGCTGCAATAGAGGATTTCGTGGAGTTCGGGAAGTGTCTGGGTCATGGAGCGGGCGCAGTGTAGGAAGCAATTCGCTTTCTGCAAATGTCAAAAGACAGTGCGCCGGCCCTATAGTCCGCGGGGTGAGACTAGAGGAATACGCCGCCCCCCGCCAACCGCCCCTGTGCGCGCATGCCTGCGAAATGTGCGGTTTGCGCGGCAACCCGGCGTTCACGCCGCTGCCCGCGGAACAGCTGGACGCGATCGAATCGTTCCGGTCCGGCGCCCGCACGGTCGAGGCGGGTCAGGCCGTCATCGATGAATTCCGGCCCAGCCCGCAGCTTTTCACGGTGTATTCCGGCTGGGCCTTTCGCTACAAGACGTTGAGCGACGGGCGGCGCCAGATTCTCAATTTCCTGCTGCCCGGCGATTTCATCGGGTTGCAGGACGAATTCGTCGACGGCCAGTCCCATGGCGTCGAAGCGGCGACGACGGTCACCCTCTGCGTGTTTCCGCGCGACAAGCTGTGGCCGCTGTTTCACCGCCAGCCGAGGCTGGGCTACGACATCACCTGGCTCGCCGCACGTGAAGAAAAGATGGTCGACGACAACCTGGTCACCGCGGGACGCCGCAATGCGATGGAGCGGGTGGCCATGCTGCTGATGTACCTCTACCGCCGCGCGCAGCGCGTCGGCATGGAGCGTGACGGCTGGGTCGAGTTTCCGTTCAACCAGCAGCACATCGCGGACGCCATCGGGCTGTCGCTGGTGCACACCAACAAGACGCTGCGGCGGCTGCAGCAGCTTGGCCTGCACGAGTTCGACGGCGGCTGGCTGCGCATCATCGATCCCAAGGCGCTCGAGACGCTCGGCGACTATTTCGAGCGGCCGCTGCGGCCGACGCCCCTGATCTGATGCGTGCCATGGCACTTGTGCGCCGCGTCGCCGCGGTCGGCGGCGTCGAATCGCTCGGCGTCATCGCGGGTGGCGTGGCCGGCCTGCTGATCGTGAACATGCTGCCGAAGGAGCAGTACGCGCAGTACACCTTCCTGCTGACCTGCATGACCCTGCTGCTGGGCGTGACCGATCTGGGCCTGACGCATTGCTGCCTGCCGGTGGTGGGCCAGCGGGCGCGTGAAGTCCCCTGGGTGGTCGGCGCCTGCCAGCGCGTGTTCCATTGGCGTTGGGCGCTGTTGGGCCTGGGGGCCGCGATCGTGGTCCCGTACTTCCTCTACACGACCCATGGTCATGGATGGGGGGGCGCTGCCTACTGGTGCGCGGCCATGCTGTTCGTCGTGCTGGTGTTCACCACCTTGCGCGAGCACTACGCCAGCACTGTGCTGTTGATCCTCGATCACATCCCGACGCTCAATGTGATCGGGATCAAGGCCACGGTCGCGCGGCTGTCGCTCATCGGGCTGGTACTGCTCCTGCCGATCACGGCGTTCTCGCTCACCGGCATCGTCGCGGCCACGGCCCTGGCCGGTGTCCTCAGCGTGCTTTTGTACCGGTGGGCGCTGGTGAAGCACGGCATCGTCGAGACACGGCTCGATCTCGCGCAGGCCCGGCAGGTCGATGCCGAAGTGCTGCGAATTGCCCGGCCGCTGGTGTTGCCTTCGGTGTTCTACCAGGTGCAGGGCGTGGCAACGGTTTTGCTGGCGTCGTTGTTCGGGACCGAGAACATGCTGGCCGAGGTGGGTGCGTTCGGACGCCTGGCCATCGTGCTGATCGTGGTCGACCGCATGACCAACGTGCTGCTCTTCCCGGCGATTGCGCGGGCGCCGGGCGGCCCGCGCCTGGCCTCGACGATCGTGCGGGTGCATGCGCTGTACCTGCTCGGCCTGGCAGTGGTGCTGGCCACGGCCATCTGGCTGCCGCAGTACTGGATCCTGCTGCTCGGGGAGCAGTACCGCTCGATGGCACCCTACGTCTGGTGGGTCTTTCTGGCGGCCATGCTCAACAACGCTTCCGGACTTGCATTCCGCACATTGACGGTGCGGGGCGCCACCGCGAACCAGAGCTACGGCGTCGCTGTCATCATCGCCGTGCAGGTGCTCTACCTGTGGATGTTCGGCGCCGGCGATTTGCGTGCCGTGCTCGGCTTCAACCTCGCGACCGGGGTCGCGCATTTCGGCTACCAGTACCTGATGCTGGCGCTGCGCCTTCCGCAGTGGCGCAGGGAAGTCAGTCCGTCGGGCGGGAAATCAGGAACCTGAGCGATTGCGACATCAGCCATGCATCGTGCGCAATGGCGGTTTTCAGTCCGCGGCCCCGGTACCTGATCGCGCCCGGAATGGTGATCTTCATCAGACAGTGCAGCCCCAGGCGGGCGTAGTACCTCGGGAGCGACGACGGGGCCGAGTGCTTGTGCTTCTTCCAGAAGTAGAAGTCGCTCTGCTGCCTTTTCTTCCAGACGGCCATGCCATGGGAGCGCCGCCAGGGATGCACGACGACGGCATCCGGCACGTACAGGACGTTCACGCGCTTGTCGTCGATCCGCTTTTTCAGGTCCATGTCCTCCATCGCCGCGAAAGGAAAGTTCTCGTCGAACCCGCCCAGCGAATCGAAGAAGGATTTCTGGATGGCGAAATTGCACGACCACAGATAGCCGCCCGAATTGAGCGGTGACTCCTCGTCCAGCCGCTCGCGCGGCCGGTCGGCGATCGTGGTGCCCTCGAGCACGGTGGCTTCCGCCGCCTTGCGATGCAGCGCATGCAACCAGCCTTTGGCCGGCAGGCAGTCGTCGTCGGTGAAGACCAGCCATTCGCCACGGGCCTGCGCTGCGCCGTTGTTGCGGTTGGCCGCGGGGCCCCGGCTGGGGCCTTCGAAATACCGCACCCAGGGGAAACGGGTGGCCAGCGACCCTTTGAGTTCGCCCTCCCGCGCGTCGTCGGAGATGATCACCTCGACGCCCCCGAGTGCGTCCCCCGACCCGTCCGGGGAAAAGTATTCCGAGAGGCACTCGAGACACTTGAAAAGGTCCGCGTGGCGCTTGTAGGTGGGAATGATCACGGAATACATGGGTGAGTCCTGCTCAGGGTGTCGAATCGAGTTGGCGCGTGATTTTCGCCGGCGCGCCCGCGCAAATGCAGTTGTCGGGGATATCTTTCGTCACGACGCTCCCGGCCGCGACGATCGAATTCCTTCCGATGGTGACACCCGGGAGAATCACCGCCCCGGCACCAAGCCAGCAGTTCTCGCGCAGCTCGACCGGCGCCGACACGAGTTCATGCCGGTGGGCTGTCGCCATGGGGTGCGTCACGCTGGTGATGACGCAGTTGGCAGCGATCAGCACGTTGTCGCCGATGCGGACACCGCCGCTGGCATAGATGACGGTGTAGCCGTTGATGTCCACGTTGCTGCCGACATCCAAACCGCCGCCGCCCCAGATGAAAACGCGGCGGTCGATCCGGACGGCGGAACCGCAGGAGCGCAATGTCGACAGGGTCCAGGCGGTTTCGGCATCCTGGATCAGGGATCCCAGCTTGAAGAACAAGCGCTGCATGAGGTTCATTTTTTTGCGGATTCCGCCAGTTGCAACACGTCGCGCCCGTATGCCCGCAGCGCCCGCGCCGCGCGCTCGCGCTGCGTCGGCGTGGTGCGATTGTGCAGCGCTGCCACATTGCGGCAACCTTCCAGCAGCATCGCCTGCTGGTAGTCGCGCGCCGGCCCGGGCGGCGGGTCGGCGACACGGTGGACATAGCCGCGCAACGCCGCGCGCGCAGCGGCCGGCGAGGTTTGCTCGGCGCGAAACCCGCGCAGCAGCGTCAGCGCCTCCAGTTGCCGCGCCCGTCGCCCGGCATCGATGCGCCCGGGACTGAAAGCCGAGTCCGCCACCTGCCGGCGCAGCAGTTCGCGCTGGGCCGCATCGAGCGTGCCGTAGAAGTCCTCGTTGCGCGCCAGCAGCTGGTCGTAACGCTTGTCCAGCAGCTCGGCCGGGCTGAGGGCGAGCCACTCCTTGCGGTAGTCCTCGTTGACTTTCGCGTACTTGCGCTCGAGTTGCTGCAACTGCGCGTCGCCCAGGCTCAGCGCGAGTTCGGCGCCAGGTGCCTCGGCGCGTTCGGCCACCGCGAGCAGCCGCGCGCGGATCTCGTCGCCCAGTTCGCACGCCTGCGCTGGCGTCACGTCGCCTGGTGCCAGCGTCTCGGCCCTTTGCAGCAGGCCGGCGACTTTGGGCAGTTCGGTGCGGCGATGCCATTCGAGCAGCTGACCGAGGTCCTCGCGCACACGCGGCGTCTGCGCGCCGTCGAAGTCGACGTAGCCGTCGAGCCACCAATAGCTCAGCGTCGGCAGGTTGTTGTAGGCCAGCCGGACGCTGCTGCAGGCGGCCAGCGCCGAGGCGAGCAGCAGCGCGCCGATAATTCGCGCTTGCTTCGCGCAACGCATTCGGGAACACACACGCATGACACAGATTCCACAGGACAGGGACAACGAGGAGCCGGTCGACATCGTCGTCATGGCGGCCGGCAAGGGCACGCGCATGAAGAGCAGCTGGCCCAAAGTGTTGCACCGATTGGCCGGCCGCGCACTGGTGCTGCATGTGCTGGACACGGCGGCCCGGCTGGACGCGCGTCATGTGGTGGTGGTGACCGGCCACGGCGCCAACGAGGTCGAGGCGGCGCTGGCCAACGCGCCCTGCGCGCCGCGCTTTGCCCGGCAGATGCCGCAACTGGGCACGGGCCACGCGGTGCAGCAGGCCGTGCCGCTGCTGCCGGACGACGGCATCGTGGTGATCCTGTCGGGCGACGTGCCGCTGATCCGCGAAGACACCCTGCGTGCGCTGATCGCCGCCAGCGCCGGCCGGCGGCTGGCGCTTTTGACCATCGACTTCGACGACCCGACCGGTTACGGCCGCATCCTGCGCGAGGGCGACACGGTACAGGCCATCGTCGAGCAGAAAGACGCGAGCGAGGCGCAGCGCGCCATCCGCGAGGTCTACAGCGGCGTGATGGCGGTGCCGGCCCGGTTGCTCAAGCCCTGGCTGGCGCGGCTCGACAACCGCAATGCGCAAGGCGAGTTCTATCTGACCGACATCGTGCAGCTGGCCACGGTCGAGGGCGTGCCCGTGGTCGCGCACCGCACCGAAGACCGGCTGCAGGTGACCGGCGTGAACGATCCGGCCCAGCTCGCGGACCTCGAGCGCGCCTGGCAGCGGCGCCAGGCCGATGCGCTGATGGCGCAGGGCGTGCGGCTGGCCGACCCGGCCCGCATCGATGTGCGCGGCACGCTGGCGTGCGAATCGGACGTGGAAATCGACGTCAACTGCGTGTTCGAGGGAGCGGTATCGCTCGGCGCCGGCGTGACGATCGGCGCCAACTGCGTGATCGCGAACGCACGCATCGAGACCGGCGCGGTGATCCATCCTTTCACCCACATCGACGGCGAGAAGGCCGGCGTGACGGTGGGCGAAAGCGCGCGCATCGGGCCGTTCGCCCGGTTGCGTCCCGGCACGCGGCTCGGCGCCGAGGTGCACATCGGCAATTTCGTCGAGATCAAGAATTCCACGCTGGCTGCGGGCGCCAAGGCCAATCACCTGGCCTACATCGGCGACGCCACCGTGGGTGCGCGCGTCAACTACGGCGCCGGCAGCATCACCGCCAACTACGACGGCGCCAACAAGCACCGAACCCTCATCGGCGACGACGTGCACGTGGGCAGCAACTGCGTGCTGGTGGCGCCGGTGACGCTTGGCGCGGGCGGTACCGTGGGCGGGGGATCGATCGTCACCAAGTCGACCGCGCCGGGCGCCCTGACCATCGCGCGCGGCCGGCAGGTGAGCTTTGCCAACTGGACGCGCCCTGCCAAGGAACCGAAGCCCTGAGCGTCAGGCCTCGCCGAGCGGCACCCGCGGCGCGAACTTCGCGCGCTTGAGGCTGAAGAAGGCCTTGACGTTGCGCACATTGGCATCGGCTGTGAAAAGCCGCTGCGCCAGCGCCAGATAGCCGGGCATGTCGCGCGCCGCCACGATCAGCATGAAGTCGGGGCCGGGCGAGACGCGATAACACTGCTGCACCGCGTCGTCGGCGATCACGCGCGCCTCGAACGCGTCGAGCGCGTCGCTGTCCTGGCGGTCGAGCGACAGCTCGACGATCGCCTGCAGGCCGTGGCCAAGCAGCGGTGCCAGCTTGTCGGGCGAGAGCAGGGCGACCTGACGCTCGATCAGGCCGGCGGCCTTCAGACGCTGCACGCGGCGCAAGCACGTGGGCGGCGATATGTGGGTATCGGCTGCGAGCTGCTGATTGGTCTGCGAGGCATCGCGCTGCAAGGCGTCGAGCAGACGAAGGTCGGTGGCATCGAGTGCGATCGCTTCCATAATGCACGTGATTATGGAATAAAAGTCAAAATCCATTTCTTCGTGAAATAAGATTTTGAATTACATATGAATATGGAAAGACTAGTCACGCCTGCAGGTCTAGGATCGAAACCCCTTCACTAACTTCCTCTCTTCCAGTCAACGCCGGCCGCGTCAGCCGTCGCTTCCTTCGGGGAACATCGTGGCTCGGCGCCGCCGAGCCGCTGGTGTCGCCCCCGGTGAGGGGGTTGGCGCAGCTACATGAAGTGCGCGAAGCCTGGGGGAGAGCCCATTCTCATGTGCGGCATCGTCGGCGCGGCCTCCCATCGCAACATCGTCCCGGTCCTGGTTCAGGGCCTGCAGCGGCTCGAATACCGCGGCTATGACTCCTGCGGCGTGGCCGTGCACGCGGGCGGCCTGACGCGCGCGCGCACGACCTCGCGCGTGGCCGACCTGCTCACGCAGGTGGCCGAAGACCACGTCGAAGGCCTCACCGGCATCGCGCACACGCGCTGGGCCACCCACGGCGCGCCGGCCGTGCACAACGCGCACCCGCACTTCAGTCACGGGCCGGGCGAGGGCGCGGACCGTGCCCGGCCCGCGCGCGTGGCGCTGGTGCACAACGGCATCATCGAGAACCACGAGCCGCTGCGCGCCGCCCTGCAGGCACGCGGCTATGTGTTCCAGAGCCAGACCGACACCGAGGTCATCGCCCACCTGATCGACAGCCTCTACGACGGCGATCTGTTCGAGGCTGTGAAGGCCGCCGTGCTGCAACTGCACGGTGCCTACGCCATCGCGGTGATCTGCCGCGACGAACCGCACCGCGTGGTCGGCGCGCGCGCCGGCTCGCCGCTGATCCTGGGCGTCGGGAAAGACGGCAGCGAGAACTTCCTCGCGAGCGA
>SEGN01000514.1 GCA_004211245.1 Variovorax sp. | reverse complement strand
TTCGCCGCGTTCAGCCCGCCGATCACCTCCTCGATGCTCGCCCGGTATTCGCCGATCAGCGCGCGCTCGGTCTTGCGCTCCTCGGTGCGGCCGAAGATGTCGAGCGCCGTGCCGCGCAGACCTTTGAGCTTCGCGAGAAAACGGAAGCCGGTCAGCATGCCCGGGCCGAACTTCTGCTTCTGCAACTGGCCCTTGGCGTTCTTCTTCGCGATGATCGGCGGCGCCAGGTGGTAGTTGAGCTTGAAGTCACCCTCGAACATGCCGCTGACGCGCTCCAGGAAGGCGGTGTCGGTGTGCAGGCGCGCCACCTCGTACTCGTCCTTGTACGCCATGAGCTTGAAAAGGTAACGCGCGACGGCTTCGGTCAGGCTGGCCTTGCCGGTCGCGGCGGATTCGGCCTTCTGCACCTTTTCGACGAAAGCCTTGTACTGCGCGGCATAGGCGGCGTTCTGATAGCCGGTCAGGAACTCGACCCGGCGCTGGACCAGGCTGTCGACCGTGTCGCGCTTCTTGAACTCGATGATCTGTCCCGGCGACACCAGCTTTTGCACCGACGCCAGGTCGTGCGCGGCACGCCGGCCCCATTCGAAGGCCGTCTTGTTGTTCTCGATCGCCACGTTGTTGAGTTCGATCGCGCGCATCAGCGATGCATGGTCCAGCGGCACCCAGCCCTTTTGCCAGGCATAGCCCAGCAGCATCGGGTTGGCGTAAAGGGTGTCTCCCATCAGCGCGTTGGCCGCCGCGTCCGCATCGAAGGCGCCGACACCCTCGAGGCCGACGGCACGCGCAATCTCGCCCGCGCACCGATGGTGATGACGCCCGTGCCGCCGACACCGGCGACCACGATGCCCCAGACCTGGTCGCGCGCGAGTTGCGGCACGGCGGGTTCGGGCATCGCGCTCATTTCGAACGGCGAACTGGCCTTGGCCTTCGACTTCTTCTTCAGCGCGCCACCCTCGACGGTGACGAAGCTCGGACAGAAACCCTTGAGGCAGCTCGTGTCCTTGTTGCAGGTGCTCTGGTTGATGGTGCGCTTGCGGCCGAACTCGGTTTCGAGCGGCTCCACGGAAAGGCAATTGCTCTGCACGCTGCAGTCGCCGCAGCCTTCGCACACCAGCTCGTTGATGACGACGCGCAACGCCGGATCGACCGCCGTGCCGCGCTTGCGGCGGCGGCGCTTTTCCGTCGCGCAGGTCTGGTCGTAAATGATCGCCGTGGTGCCCTTGATCTCCCGGAATTCGCGCTGGATCTCGTCCAGGTCGTCGCGGTGGCGGATCGCAACGTTGTCACCAGGCACCTTCACCCCGTCGTACTTCTCGGGCTCGTCGGTGACGACGATGACCTTTTTGGCACCCTCGGCGTGCAGGCTCTCGGCAATCTGAAGCACCGAGTGGCCTTCGGGCCGCTCGCCGACCTGCTGGCCGCCGGTCATCGCGACCGCGTCGTTGTAGAGGATCTTGTAGGTGATGTTCACGCCCGCCGCGATGCTCTGGCGGATCGCGAGCAGGCCGCTGTGGAAGTACGTGCCGTCGCCCAGGTTCGCGAAGATGTGCTGGTCGGTCGTGAAAGGCTGCTGGCCGACCCACGGCACGCCCTCGCCGCCCATCTGCGTGAAGCCGATGGTGCTGCGGTCCATCCAGGTCGCCATGAAGTGGCAGCCGATACCACCCATCGCGCGCGAGCCTTCGGGCACCACCGTACTGGTGTTGTGTGGGCAGCCCGAGCAGAACCAGGGCTGGCGGCCTTCGGTGACGCCGGCGGTCTGCAGCACTTCCATCGAGCGCTCCTTCGCATCGAGGATCGCCATCTGCGCCTCGACGCGCGCACGCATGTCGCTGCCGGCCGCATCGAGGATGCCGAGCTTCTTCAGGCGCTGCGCGATCGCCTTGGCGATGAGCGCCGGGTTCAGGTCGGCATTGGCGCGCAGCAGGGTGTTGGCCGTCGGGTTCGGCATCGACCATTCGCCGCCGGAGAAATCGCCGTCGTCGAGCTCGTTGAACTTGCCCAGCACATTCGGTCGCACGTCGGCGCGCCAGTTGTAGAGCTCCTCCTTCAACTGGTATTCGATGACCTGGCGCTTCTCCTCGACCACCAGGATCTCCTGCAGCCCGGTCGCGAACTCGCGCGTGAGCTGCGCTTCGAGCGGCCAGACCACGCCGACCTTGTGGAGGCGAATGCCGAGCTGGCGGCAGGTCGCGTCGTCCAGCCCCAGGTCGAGCAGCGCCTGGCGCGTGTCGTTGTAGGCCTTGCCGCTGGCCATGATGCCGAAGCGATCGTTCGGCCCCTCGATGACGTTGTGGTTGAGCCGATTGGCGCGGATGTAGGCGAGCGCGGCGTACCACTTGTAGTGCATGAGCCGCGCTTCCTGCTCCAGCGCGTGGTCCGGCCAGCGGATGTGCAGGCCGCCGGGTGGCATCTCGAAATCGGTGGGGATGACGATGTCGACGCGCTCGGGGTCGATCATCGCGGTGGCGCTGGATTCGACGATCTCCTGGATCGTCTTCATGCCCGACCACACGCCCGAGAAGCGGCTCATCGCGAAGGCGTGGATGCCGAGGTCGAGGATTTCCTGCACGTTGGTCGG
>SEGN01000513.1 GCA_004211245.1 Variovorax sp. | reverse complement strand
GAGGAGTGGAAGGAGGGCGAGAACGACCAGCCCGGCGACATGGTCAAGACCGGCGAATGGGAAACGGTCAACAAGGCCAATGCGCTCTGGAGCCGCAACAAGAAGGACATCACGCCCGAGCAGTACAGCGAGTTCTACAAGGCCATCAGCCACGACTTCGAGGCGCCGCTGGCCTGGAGCCACAACCGTGTCGAGGGCAGCACCGAATACACGCAGTTGCTCTACATCCCGGCCAAGGCCCCCTTCGACCTGTGGAACCGCGACAAGAGCGCGGGCGTCAAGCTCTACGTCAAGCGCGTCTTCATCATGGACGACGCCGAAGCCCTGATGCCGAGCTACCTGCGCTTCGTCAAGGGCGTGATCGACTCGGCCGACCTGCCGCTCAACGTGAGCCGCGAGCTGCTGCAGGAGAGCCGCGACGTGAAGGCGATCCGCGAGGGCAGCACCAAGCGCGTCCTCGGCATGCTCGAAGACCTGGCGAAGAAGGCCGCGCCGGCGCCCGCCGAAGAAGGCGTGACGGACGTGGTCGACAAGAAGGACGAAGCAACCGAAGTCGAGAGCGGCAAGTACGCGACCTTCTATGCCGAGTTCGGCGCCGTGCTGAAGGAAGGCCTGGGCGAAGACCATGCGAACCGCGAACGCATCGCGAAACTGCTTCGCTTCGCCTCGTCGACCACCGACAGCGTGACCGTGGCCTTCGCCGACTACAAGGCGCGCATGAAGGAAGGCCAGGACGCGATCTACTACATCACGGCCGACACCCTGGCTGCCGCGAAGAACAGCCCGCAGCTCGAGGTCTTCAAGAAGAAGGGCATCGAAGTGCTGCTGATGACCGACCGTGTCGACGAGTGGGCGCTCAACTACCTTCACGATTTCGATGGCACGCCGCTGCAGAGCGTGGCCAAGGGCGCGGTCGACCTGGGCAAGCTGCAGGACGAGGAAGAGAAGAAGGCAGCCGAGGCCGCTGCCGAAAGCTTCAAGCCGATGCTCGAGAAGCTGAAGGAAGCGCTGAAGGACAAGGCCGAGGACGTGCGCGTGACCACGCGCCTGGTCGACTCGCCGGCCTGTCTCGTGGTGCAGGATGGCGGGATGAGCACGCAGCTCGCGCGCATGCTCAAGCAGGCCGGCCAGCCCGCGCCCGACCTGAAGCCGGTGCTCGAAGTGAATGCCGAACACGCGCTGGTCAAGAAGCTCGAGGGTTCGGCCCATTTCGACGACCTGGCCAACATACTGTTCGACCAGGCCCTGCTGGCCGAAGGCGGCATGCCGGCCGATCCGGCGGCCTATGTGCGTCGGGTCAACGCGCTGCTGGTCTGATCAGGCGTAGAGCGGTTCTTCCGCCATCGCCTCGCACTGGTCCTGCAGCATCTGCACCTGGCCGTTCCAGTAGTCGCTGGAGCCGAACCACGGGAAGTTGATCGGGAAGATCGGGTCCGCCCAGCGGCGCGCGAGCCAGGCGCTGTAGTGGATCAGCCGCAGCGTGCGCAGCGGTTCGATCAGGGCCAGCTCGCGCCGGTCGAATTCGCGGAACTGCTCGTAGCCTTCGAGCAGGCCGCTCAGCTGGCCGGTGCGCTGCGCGCGCTCGCCCGACAGCAGCATCCACAGGTCCTGCACCGCGAAGCCGGTGCGGGCATCGTCCAGGTCGACGAAGTGCGGCCCGCCGCCCGGGCGGTCGGTCGGCGTCCAGAGGATGTTGCCGGGATGGCAGTCGCCATGCAACCGCAGGCTCCTGAACTCGCTGCCGAAGGCGCCTTTCGCGTCGGTGGCCAGCGCCGTGGCTGCGATCAGGTC
>SEGN01000512.1 GCA_004211245.1 Variovorax sp. | reverse complement strand
ATGCAAGACAACCTGGTCGGCACACGCCAGTTCTTCAGCGAGCTGAATCGCCTTGGCGTGACGGGCGTGGTCGATCCGGGCGGTTTCAGCATTTCGGCCTCGCAGTACGCGGCGCTGTTCCAGACCTGGCGCGACAGGCAACTGACCGTGCGCGTGGCCTACAGCCTGTTCGCGCAGAACATCGGCAGCGAGTTCGACGAGTTCAAGAACCTCACGCAACTGACGCCGATGGGTTTCGGCGACGACATGCTGCGCTTCAACGGCATCGGCGAGCGCATCACCGGCGCCATGTACAACAACGACAACCCCGACGCAGCCGCCAAGGAGAAGTTCTACGAGATCATCCGCTGGGCTGCGCAACGCAAGTTGGCCGTCACGATCCACTGGCAGGAGAACAGCTCGGTCGGCCATTTGCTCGACCTGTACGAGCGCGTCAACGCCGAGTTTCCGATCGGCAACCTGCGCTGGTCGATCGCGCATTTGAACGACGGCTCGCCCGAAACCTATGCGCGCATGAAGGCGCTGGGCATCGGCTGGACCATGCAGGACGCGATGTACTTCCAGGGCGATGCCGAACTGGCCAGGCGTGGCGACGCTGCGCGACGCATGCCGCCGATCATGACGGCGAGCCGTGCCGGCGTGGCGGTCGGTGCCGGCACCGACGCACACCGCGTGGCGTCGTACAACCCGTTCGTCGCACTGCAGTGGATGGTCGATGGCAAGACGGTCGGCGGCACCGCGATGCGGCTCGCCGACGAAACCCCGTCACGCGAACAGGCGCTGCGCATGTACACGATCGGCAGTGCATGGTTCAGCTTCGACGAGAAGAAGCGCGGCACGCTCGAAGTGGGCAAGCTGGCCGACTTCGCCGTGCTGAACCAGGATTACTTCAAGGTGCCGAGCGAGCAGATCGGCCGCACCGAGTCGGTGCTGACGGTGGTCGGCGGGCGCGTCGTGTACGCGGCCAGGCCGTTCGAGGCGATGCGGCCGGCGATCGATTGAGGCCCGCTGCGCCCATCTCGCGGCCATGGCGCCACGCCGCTCAGTTCGGCAACGCGATGTTCTCGCTGCGGACCACCTTCGTCCAGTGGTCGACATCCTTCGCGAGGAAGGCCTGGGCCTCCGCCGCGGTGGTGGGCCAGGGCTCCGCAGCCTGCAGCTGCAGACCCTGGACGATCTCGGGCCGGCGCAGGGTGGCCTGCACCATGGCATTGAGGCGCTCGACCACCGCGGGCGGCAGGTTCTTCGGGCCGGCCAGTGCGTACCAGGCGCTCACGTCAAAGCCTGGCAGGACCGTTTCGGCCACCGTGGGGATGGACGGGAAGCCGGAGAACCGGGTGCGCGAAGTGACCGCGAGCGGCCGGACCTTGCCGCTTTCAATGTTGCTCGACATGCCGGCCAGGGACGTGAAGATGATGGGCACTTCACCTCCCATGACGGCCAGGGCCGGCGCGCTGCCGCCCTTGTACGGCACGTGCGTGAATTCGACGCCGGCCCGGGCCTGGAACAGCACCGCGGCCAGGTGCATGCCGCTCCCGGTGCCCCCCGACCCGTAGTCGATCTTGCCGGGCCTGGCCTTCGCCGCGGCCACCAGGTCTTTCAGCGTCGCCGCGTCGGAGCCGGGTCCGGCAATGATCGCGAAAGGACTTCGGGCCACCATGGAGACCATGGTGAAGTCCGAGACGGCGTCGAAGGGAAGCGACCGGTAGAGCCCCGGTGCCGCCGAGTGCCCCGAGGCCATGAGGAACAGCGTGTGGCCGTCCGGTTCCGCCTTGGCCACGAAGTTGGCAC
>SEGN01000511.1 GCA_004211245.1 Variovorax sp. | reverse complement strand
CGTGATCTCGATGCTGCCGCCGCGCTGCCCGGCGGCGGTGCCGGTGGCCGAGATGGAGCCGCCCAGCAGCGTCACGCCCTCGGCGGCGTCGCCCGCATCGAGCACCACCTCGCCGTTGCGCGAGCCCAGGCTGTTGGCGCGAATCAAACCGCGGTAGTTGACGACCCCGCCACTCGCCTCGATGCCGGTCGCCGCCGCACCGAGCATCACTACGCGGCCGCCATCGGCCTGCAATGTGCCCCCGAGGTTGGCGGCCTGCGCGCTCTGGCCGGCCGAGACCCGCAGCGTGGTGAGTCCATCGCCCGCGAAGTCCACCACCACCTTGCCGCCGGCGGCCAGCGCGACCGTGCCGCCGTCTGCACGGATCGTCCCGCGGTTGAAGACCGAATTGCCGATCAGCGCGGCGGTTCCGCCCTGGGCGATGTTGAGGGTGCCTTCGTTGATCACGCTGTCCTGGGCCTCGCCACCGAACTCGATCCGGCGGCTGCCGTTCATGAAGTCACTGTCGCTGGTGGTCATGCCGAGCGCGGAGGCGACCAGGCCGCCCACGTTCACCTGCGCGGTCGGGCCGAACAGCACACCGGCAGGGTTGATCACGTACACGCTGCCGGGCGCCGACAGCAGGCCCTGGATCTCCGAGCGCGGGCCGCCGTTCGTCACGCGGTTGAGCAGCACGCTGCTGGCGCCCATCTGCTGCTGGATGTTGACCTGGTCCTTCGCGCCGATGGAAAAGCTCTGCCAGTTGATGATGGCGCGTTGCGACGCCTGGTTGATGCCCATCGCCAGGCCGCCGTTGCCGAGCGCGGTGGGCGCGCCGACGGAAACGGTGCCGCCGTTCAACGGAACCGTCGGGCCGGTCGGCACGATCTGCGCGCCGGCCGGCGCCAGCCCGATGCACGCGAGCGACAAGGCCAGCGGCCGCAGGCGGGGTGCGCGCGAGGCCGGGAAGGGACGACGAATGTTCATGGTTAGAAGCTCTTCTGTGCCTGCACGTACAGGCGCGGGTTGCGCCCGCCGCCGTCGGTCTGGCCGGGGCGCGTGCCGTCGCGCCACGCGAGCGTGGCGTTGATGGAGAAATTGCCCGGCCGCGACCACGACAGGCCGACGCCGTAGCCGCGCAGGCTGACGCTGTTGTCCGTGTCGTACAGCGTCGGCCGGCGCGCATGCTTGCCACGCGCCGCGTCGTAGAACACGAAAGGCGTGAATTCGTTGTTGAACGACCAGCGCCACTCGACGACGCCGATCAGGCCTTCGTCCACCAGCGCCTCGCTCGACGAATAGGCGCGCACCGCGCGCGCGCCGCCGAGCGCCAGCTTCTCCGAGGGGTCGAGGTTCTTGCTGGCCCACTGGCCACCGAGCGACACGTACAGCGAGTGGTTCGGCACGACCGCCTGCAGCCGCGAGAGCTGGAACGTGAGCTTGTTGAAGCCGCCTTCGGTCCGCCGGCCCGTCTCGCCCTGGTCGAGCTGCAGGCTCTGCCCGTCGCGGATCGACAGCGAGCCGTGATAGAGCGTGCCGGAGCTGGCCCAGTAGCCGCCGCCCAGCACCTGGTCGCGGCGCTCCCACGTCCATCCCAGGCCGAAACCGCGCACCCGCTTTTTGGCGCTGAACTCGACCGCATCCATGTTGTCGGTGAGATCCTTGGTGTCGGCACTCAGCCGCAGGAAGAGGTTGTGCTGGCGCTGGCGGATCAGCGGGTAGTTGAGCGACACGTCGAACACATTGGCCTTGCCCTGTGCGCCGAGCTCCTCGAACTCGCCGCCGAGTTCGTAGCTCACGCGGGCCGCCCCGACACC
>SEGN01000115.1 GCA_004211245.1 Variovorax sp. | reverse complement strand
ATGAGGGTGACTTTGAGGCCGCGCGATTCGAGGATGGCGGCGAGCGAGGCGGAGGCGATTCCCTTGCCCAGGGAAGACACCACACCGCCGGTGACGAAGACGAATTTGGTCATGCCATTACCGGACGTGCAAGTCCGGGCAGTGGGAAATTCCGATTGTACTGGCTCGTCCCGGCCCGGTCATTACACTGCCGGCTTATGACTGATCTTGCCGGCAAACACATCGTCCTCGGACTCACGGGCGGCATCGCCTGCTACAAGTCGGCGGAACTTTGCCGCTTGCTGATCAAGGCCGGCGCCACGGTGCAGGTCGTGATGACCGAGGCGGCGGAGCAGTTCATCACCCCCGTGACGATGCAGGCTCTGTCGGGCCGGCCGGTCTACGGCTCGCAATGGGATGCGCGGCAGCCCAACAACATGCCGCACATCAACCTCAGCCGCGAAGCGGATGCGATCCTGCTGGCGCCCTGCAGCGCCGATTTCATCGCGCGGCTGGTGCAGGGTCGCTCCGACGAACTGCTGAGCCTGTTGTGCCTGGCGCGTCCGAGGGATCGCATTCCGCTTCTGATCGCGCCGGCGATGAACCGCGAGATGTGGCTGCATCCCGCGACGCAACGCAACCTGGCACAGGTGCAGGCCGACGGCGCCGTCGCGCTCGGTGTCGGCACCGGAGAGCAGGCCTGCGGCGAGACGGGCGACGGCCGCATGCTCGAGCCGGCCCAACTGCTCGAGGATGTGGTGGCCTGGTTCCAGCCCAAGCTGCTGTCGGGCCAGCACGTGCTGGTCACGGCCGGGCCGACCTTCGAGGCGCTCGACCCGATCCGCGGCATCACCAACCATTCGTCCGGCAAGATGGGCTTCGCGATCGCGCGGGCGGCCCGAGAAGCCGGTGCCGAGGTCACGCTGGTCGCCGGCCCGGTCAGCCAGCCGACGCCGCGCGGCGTGCGGCGTGTCGATGTGCTGTCCGCGCAGGACATGCTGGAGCGCACGGTGGAGGGCGCCGAAAGCGCCACGGTCTTCGTGGCGACCGCCGCGGTGGCCGATTGGCGCCCGGCTTCGCACAGCGAGCAGAAGATCAAGAAGGACGGCAGCGGCCAGCCGCCGGTGCTGCATTTCGTCGAGAACCCCGACATCCTCGCCACGGTGGCCAAGAGTGCGCGCGCGCAGGGCGGGGCGCTGTTTTGCGTCGGTTTCGCCGCCGAAAGCGAAAACCTGGTGGCGCATGCCAGCGCCAAGCGGGAGCGCAAGGGCATCCCGCTGCTCGTGGGCAACATCGGGCCTCTCACTTTCGGGCAGGATCACAACAGCCTGTTGCTGGTCGATGCGAACGGCGTGCGCGAGCTGCCGCGTGCCACCAAGCTGACGCTCGCGCGTCAGCTGGTGGCCGAAATCGCCGCGCGCCTGCCCTCACGGAGCCTGCCATGAACATCCAAGGCAACACGCCACCCAACGGCGATTTCGCCAGGCTGGTCGAGCAGCTGGCGGCAGAGGCGTCGCGGCCGAAGCACGCACCGGCGGCACACGAGCACGCGCTCGATGTCGGCATGACGCCCTCGTCCGCGCCGCAGTCCTCGTCTTCGTTGTCGTCAGCGCCCGGGCTGCCGCCTGTCGCGCCGGGCAGCGTGGCGTCCACGACGCCCGCCGAAGCCGTCCGCAAGGTCTTGATCGGCGTGGCCATCGGCTGGGCTTTTCTGCTGTTCGTGCTGATGGCCAGCGGCGCGCCGTTCGCGTTGGTGCTGGCCGTGCTCGTCGGCGGCATCGCGCTGGCGCGCAATTTCTGGCGCAAGGTGCTTCCACCCGGTGTCAAGGGTTTGCGCGATTGGCTCGAACTCGCCGCCAGGCAACAACAGGAAAGACGACGCAAGTGAAAGTGGATGTCAGGATTCTCGACGCGCGCATGGCCGATCAATTGCCGGCCTACGCCACACCTGGCAGCGCCGGACTCGACCTGCGCGCCTGCCTCGACGCGCCGATCACGCTCGCGCCCAACGCCTGGCAACTCGTCGGCACCGGTATCGCGATCCACCTCGCCGACCCGGGCTACGCCGCGCTCATCCTGCCGCGCTCCGGCCTCGGCCACAAGCACGGCATCGTGCTGGGCAACCTGGTCGGCCTGATCGACAGTGACTACCAGGGCGAGCTCAAGATCAGCGCCTGGAACCGGAGCGAGACGCCTTTCGTGCTTCAGCCGATGGAGCGCCTGGCCCAGCTCGTGATCGTGCCGGTCGTGCAGGCGGCATTCAATGTGGTCGATGCCTTCACAGCGTCCGAGCGCGGCGAAGGCGGCTATGGCTCGACCGGCAAGCACTAGTAAAGCGCGGAACCGCCGCTCGGCGAAGGGGTCCAACCCCTGCAAGTCATCTGATCTCGCGCTCGCGCGTTGTGCAGAAAGCACCTGTAAAGCCTTGAGGAACATTCCATCATGAAAAAAATTCCGCGCTTCATTCCCCTGACTGCTTCACTGCTGGCGCTGGCCACGCTGACCGCCTGCGTGGCGCCGGTGCCCGTCTATCACACCCGCTATCCCTACCAGCCGGCGCAGGCGGCACCGTACCCCTACGCGGTGCAACAGGGCGCTTATGTCGAGACCGGCCACATCGCCAACATCGAGGTGATGCGTTCGGCAACTGCCGGTTACGGCACCAGCGGCGGCGGCGCCGTGGCGGGCGGTGTGCTCGGCGGTGTGGTGGGGAACCAGTTCGGTCGCGGCGGCGGCCGCGCTGCGGCGACGGCGCTCGGTATCGTGGGCGGCGCCTTGTTGGGCAATACCATCGAGGCCCAGAACAATGCCCCGCGCGTCTACGAGACCTACCGCGTTTCGGTGCAAACCGACAACGGCGCCTACCGCGTGTTCGACGTGCCGCACCCCGGTGACCTGCGCATCGGCGAGCGCGTGCGCATCGACAACGGCCAGATCTCCCGCTACTAGACTCGCCCCGCAGACCTTTCAGTGCAGGAGGTCGTTGCCGGGTGCCATCGACGGGATCTTGAAAAAGCCCGTGCCGGCGGTGCCGCGGCCGATTTCCTCTTCGGTCGCTTCGCGCACCGAGCGCACCGTGATGTCGAGCCGGATCGCGATGCCTGCGAGCGGGTGGTTGCCGTCGAGCACGAGGTGCTCCGGGTAGATCTCGGTCACCGTGTAGATCGCGTCCTTCGGCATCTGCTCGCTCACGCCTTGCGGCAGCCGCCGAGCGTATCTTTCAGCGTCCAGGTCAGGCCGACCACGCATTGTTCAGAGATTTCCATTGCAGAATTCTCCCATGGAGACCACACAACCCTTGACGCTGCTCGGCGGCCTGAGCGCAGCGCAGTTCATGCGGCGCCACTGGCAGAAGAAGCCGCTGCTGGTGCGCCAGGCGGTGCCGGCGATGCGGCCACCGATCGCGCGTGCCGCGCTCTTCGACCTGGCGGCGCGGGACGAGGTCGAGTCGCGCCTGATCCGCCACGGCCCCAAGGGCTGGACCCTGCGCCACGGCCCGCTGCCGCGCCGTTCGCTGCCGCCCGGAACACAGCCCGGCTGGACGCTGCTGGTGCAGGGTGCGGACACCCATGACGAGAACGTTCACGCGCTGTTGCGGCAATTCCGCTTCCTGCCCGATGCGCGGCTCGACGACCTGATGATCAGCTACGCGAGCGATGGCGGCGGCGTCGGTGCGCATTTCGACAGCTACGACGTGTTTCTGTTGCAGGCTTCGGGTCGGCGCCGCTGGTCGATCGGCCGTCAGCGCGACCTCACGCTGCAGCAGGGCGTGCCGCTCAAGATCCTCGAACGTTTCGTGCCCGAAGAGACTTTCGTGCTCGAGCCCGGGGACATGCTCTACCTGCCGCCGCGCTATGCGCACGACGGCGTGGCCGTGGGCGGGGACTGCATGACCTGTTCCATCGGCCTGCGGGCGCCGGCGGCCGGCGAACTGGCTGCCGACCTGCTGGCGCGCATCGCCGAAGCGCAGGCGGACGAACTGGACGGCACGGAGCGCAAGGCTTCGGCACGGTACCGCGACCCGGATCAGCCGGCAGTCGGTGCGCCGGGCGCCATTCCACAGGCACTGCAGCTTTTTGCGCGCGGCGCGGTACTGGCCGGCCTGCGCGATCCGGATGCAATCGATCGCGCCCTGGGCGAGTCGATGACCGAGCCCAAGTCCAAGGTGTGGTTCGAGGGCGGCAACGGCGGCGACGTCACGGGCGGCGTGATGCTGGACCGGCGCAGCCGGATGCTGTACGACGCGCGCCATCTCTACATCAACGGCGAGAGCTTTCGCGCGGGTGGCCGCGACGCCACGCTGATGCGCCGGCTGGCCGACCAGCGCGCACTCAGTTCACGCGAACTGGCCCGTGCCAGCGACGATGCGCTGGCGCTGCTGGAAGACTGGTGCGAAGCGGGGTGGTTGCATGCCGTTGCCTGACGGTGCCTTCGATGGCCGGCTGGCCTTCCAGGACCACCTGCGAGGCGCGATGGCCGAAGCGGCCAGCCAGAACTGGCGCGAAATCGTGTTCAGCGACCCGGACTTTGCCGATTGGCCGCTCGGCGAGCGCGCGAGCATCGAGGCACTGCAGGCCTGGGCCGCATCGGGTCGGAGTCTGGTGATGCTGGCGCGGCATTTCAAGGTGTTCGAGCGCGACCATGCGCGCTTCGTGCGCTGGCGCCAGACCTGGAGCCACATCATCGACGCGCGGGCTTGCGAGGGCGCCGGCCTGCCGACGGTGCCGAGCGCCCTCTGGACGCCGACCTGGTGCCTGCGGCGCATCGACGTCGAGCACGACCGCGGCCACTGCGGCCCCGAACCCGAGCGCCGGCGCGCCGTGCGCGAAGCTGTGGACGAGTGTCTGCGGCATGGCCGGCCGGCCTTTGCCGCGTCGACGCTGGGGCTGTAGCACCAGGGCCGCGCTAGACGTCCAGCCAGGGCGAGCCCTCGCTGGCGTTCGCCGTCAGCATGTCGCCTTCCGCGCCGCCGAGCGCCTCGGCCAGGACGCGCCGCACGATGTCGGGGCGGTTGTTCTGCTCGCTCAGGTGGGCCGCCACGACGTGCCGCAGCCGGTCATGCGACACGGCCCGCGCGATGGCGCCGGCGGCCGCATTCGAGAGATGGCCGTAGTTGCCGCCGACACGGTGCTTGAGAAACGCCGGATAGGCCGACTGCGCGAGCAGGTCGCTGTCGTGGTTGCATTCGAGCAGCAGCGCGTCGAGCCCGGCCAGCCGGGCCAGCACGTAGGGCGTGGCGTGGCCCAGGTCGGTCAGAACACCCAGCCGCCGCGCGCCGTCGCTGCACACCAGCTGCAAGGGCTCGCGGGCATCGTGCGGCACCGTGAAGGGCTGCAGCGACAGATCGCCGACGGCGATCTCGACACCGTCGCGTGCGAGACGCAGCTGTCCCTGGTAGTCATGGCCGCCGGTGGCGAGCCAGGTGCCTTCGCTCATCCACACGGGCACCCGGTCGCGCCGTGCCAGCGCATTCGCGCAGCCGATGTGATCGCCATGCTCGTGCGTGACGAAGACGGCATCGATCTGCGATGCGACAAGGCCGTTGCGCGCGAGGCGGGCATCGAGCTGCCTGAGCCCGAAGCCACAGTCCACCAGCAGCCGCGTGGTGCGGCTGCCGCTGGTCGCCTCGATCAGCGTCGCATTGCCGGTGCTGCCGCTGCCGAGGCTCCGGAAGCGAAGCATCGACGCCGACTTACTTCAGGTCGTCCGCGATGACCTGAACGATGCGTTGTGCGTTGGCAGAGGTCTCCGGCGCGCCGGCTTCGTTCTGCACGGACACCGTGGTTGCCTCACCCTGGCTCTTGACCAGGATGCGGAACTTGAGCGGTGCATCGCCCTTGCCGGACTGACCGAAAGTGAACAGCTTGCCGAAGAAACCCGGTTCCTTCTTGTTCGGATCCGGCGGCACATAGCGCACGAAGTAGGTTCCGGCTGCGCGGTCGCGGTCCTCGACGGTGAAGCCGGTGCGGTCCAGCGCCAGGCCGACACGGCGCCAGGCCCGCTCGAAGCCTTCGCTGATCTGCACCACCGGCTGCCCGCCGACATTGGCGATGCGCGAGGTCTGCATCACCGGGCCCGCTGCGATCAGCGCCTTCGACTGCTCCTGCGACACGCCGAGCTTGACCATCAGGCGGCGCAGGAACTCGGCCTCCAGGGCCGGGTCGCTCTTGCGCGGCTGCCACACGGTTTGGTCCTTGCGCGCAGTGCTGTAGACCTCTTCCATGCCGCGGTGGCTGATGAAGATCTCGGTCCCGCCGCTCGCATTGCGCTCGAGGCGGGTGCGGAAGCGGTCGAGTTCACCGGTCGAGTAGATCGAGTCGACCAACTTGCCCAGCGTGCTGCGGATCACGTCCTGCGGCAGCTTGGCCCGGTTCTCGGCCCAGTCGGTTTCCATGATGCCGAGGTTGCGCTGGTCGGTGGTGAGCAGAAAGCCGTTTTCCTGCCAGAAGTCGCGCACCGGTTCCCAGAGTTGGTCGGCCGGCCGGTTGACCACGATCCAGCGTTCGGCGCCCGAACGCTCCATGCGCACGTCGCCGATGTTCGACACGGCGGTCGGCAGGCCTGGCGCATTGGCGATGCCAGCCTGGTAGGAGTTGGCAGAGACCGGGGCGCCCGGCAGGGCATAGCGGTTTTCCCGCGAAAGCTGCGTCAGGTCCGGCGGCACCTCGAGCGTCGGAGCCTTGCCGGCGCTCTTGTAATCGATCTTGTCGGACTCCAGTACGGAGCAGGCGGCGAGGCTGGCCACGAGGCCAAGCAGTGCAAGTCGCGAAAAGGTTTTCAACTTCGTCTTCCTTGTGGAATGTCTGAACTTCAATGGGTGCACGTGGCGTCCGCCACGTCAGAGCGGCGGGCCGGCAAAAGGTTGCCGGCGTCGGCGCTTCGCAGGGTAAAGATGGGTCAATCCTTGAGCAGTCCGGTGGCGCGCAGCGCAGCCTCGACCATCGGGCGGCCGGCTTCGCCCAGTTCGGTCAACGGCAGGCGCAGGGTGCCGCCGCACAAGCCGAGCCGTGCCATGGCCCACTTGAGCGGAATCGGGTTGGGCTCGACGAACAGGTTGCGGTGCAGCGGCATCAGCTCGAACTGCAGGCGCATCGCGGTCTTCACGTCGCCGGCGATGGCCGCGACGCAGAGCTCGTGCATCTTGCGTGGCGCGACGTTGGCCGTCACGCTGATGTTGCCCTGGCCGCCGCACAGCATGAGCGCCACGGCGGTCGGGTCGTCGCCGGAGTACACGGCAAATTCCCTGGGCAGGTCGCGGATCAGCCACTGGGCGCGTTCGATGTTGCCGGTGGCTTCCTTGATGCCGATGATGCCCGGCACCTGTGCCAGGCGCAGCACGGTGTCGTGCGCCATATCGGCCACGGTGCGGCCCGGCACGTTGTAGAGCACCGTGGGCAGGTCGCCGACCGCTTCGGCGATCGCCTTGAAGTGCTGGTACTGGCCTTCCTGCGTCGGCTTGTTGTAATAGGGCACCACCTGCAGCTGCGAATTGGCACCCACGCCCCTGGCGAACTTGGCCAGCTCGATCGCTTCCCGGGTCGAGTTGGCGCCGCAACCGGCCATCACGGGCACGCGGCCTTTGGCCTGCTCGACCGATACGCGGATGATTTCGCAGTGCTCTTCCACGTCGACCGTCGGCGATTCGCCGGTGGTCCCGACCACGCCGAGGCAGTCGGTGCCTTCGTCGATATGCCAGTCGATCAGCCGGCGCAGGGCGGGGTAGTCGACACTGCCGTCGTCGTGCATCGGCGTGACGAGCGCGACGATGCTGCCAGTCAGTTGATCCAAGGGGGTCTCTTTATAGGACGAAAAGGCGACATTCTACTGACTGGCCGGCGGCCGCCCGAACCGCGGCGATGCGCTGGACGAAGCGCTCCGGTGCCGGGAGGAAGCCGTTCTCGTAGGCCACGACGTGCAATGCGGCGCTGGCCGACAGCAGTTCGCCGGGCTGCAGCAGGAAATCGGGCCGCGATGGCTTGCCGACGGTCTCGTTGCCGGCGGCAAAGGTTTCATAGAGCAGCACGCCACCGGGTGCCACGGCGGCCACGATGTCGGGCAGTCGCGCACGCCAGAGGTAGTTGGTCACGACCACCCCGCCGAACTGCTGCCCGTCGAAAGGCCAGGGGCCCGATTCGATGTCGGCCTGCAGCACCGGGCCGAATCGCGACGCGGCAGTGACCGCCTCGTCCGACCGGTCGACCCCCGTGACCGCGTGGCCGCGGGCGGCGAACCACTGCATGTGGCGCCCCGCGCCGCATGCCACGTCGAGCACGGTCGCGCCCTCGGGCACCAGATGCGACCAGCGCTCCACCCAGGGCGAGGGTGCGCCGAACCCGTGCAAGCCGCTCAAAAGCAGGCCCAGAGCTGGTCGATCATCCGTACCATGAAGGCCGGCTGCGTGTAGAGCACGAACACGCCGCCCAGCACCGCGGCCGCGGCCAGCCAGGCCGTGGCATGCAGGGCGGAGCGGCGGGTGGCGGGCGTCATGGCGGTCAGGCGGGCTGCGGCGCGGCGCGCACGATGGCGCTTTCCTTCACCGGCAGGTTGATCAATGCCGCGAACACGCCGAGCGCGATCGCGATGTACCAGACGATGTCGTAGCTGCCGGTGCGGTCGTACAGGAAGCCGCCCAGCCACACGCCGAGGAACGATCCGACCTGGTGGCCGAGGAAGACGAAGCCGCTCAGCATCGACAGATGCGCCACGCCGAAGATTTGCGCGATCAGCGCGTTGGTCGGCGGGATGGTCGACAACCACAGGAAGCCCATCACCGAGGCGAACACATAGACCGACAGCGGCGAGAGCGGCACGATCAGGAACAGCGCGATCGCGATGGCCCGGCCCAGGTAGATGCCGGCCAGGATCTTGCGCTTGGCCAGCTTCTGGCCCAGCGTGCCGGCCGTGTAGGTGCCGAACACGTTGAACAGGCCGATCAATGCGAGCGCGTAGCTCGCGACCTCGGGCGACAGGCCCTTGTCCTTGAGGTAGCTCGGCATGTGCACGCCGATGAATACCACCTGGAAGCCGCAGACGAAATAGCCCGCCATCAGCAGGCTGAAGCTCGGGTACTTGAACGCTTCCGTCACTGCCTGCAGGATGCTCTGGTCCCGCCTCGCGGTGCTGGCGGCGGTGGACGGCTCGCGCAGCCCGAAAGCCAGCGGCGCGATCAACAGCACCGTGCCGGCGAGCACCAGCAAGGCGGTGTGCCAGCCGAGCCTGCCGATCAGTTGCCCCTCGATCGGCACCATCAGGAACTGGCCGAACGAGCCGGCGGCGGCGGCCACGCCCATCGCCCAGGAGCGCCGTTCGGCGGGGATCTGGCGGCCGATCACGCCGTAGATCACAGCGTACGTGGTACCGGCCTGCGCGGCGCCGATCAGCACGCCGGCGGTCAGCGCAAACACCAGCGGCGTCGTCGCGAGCGCCATGCCTGCCAGCCCGAACGCATAGCAGACCGTGCCGATCAACAGCACGCGGAACGCGCCGAGCTTGTCGGCCAGCATGCCGGCGAACACGCCCATCACGCCCCACGACAGGTTCTGGATCGCGATGGCGAAGGAGAAAGTCTGGCGGCTCCAGCCCTGTTCCTGCGTGATGGGCTGCAGCCACAGGCCGAAGCCGTGGCGGATGCCCATCGAGAGAGTGACGATCAAGGCGCCGCACAGCAGCACCTGGGCCATGGAAAGTGGGGCGCGCGCCGACGGATTCATCCGTCGAATGTAGCCCGAAGCGGACGCGCTTGCAGGCGGCGCCGCTCGCGGGTCTGTATGGACATCCAGTTGTTTGCAGGCCGGCTGACTACAATCCGCCCCCATGGCAACCCCCAGCAAGACTTCTCCACCTGCTTATTCGGAAGGCTCGATCCGTGTCCTCAAGGGCCTCGAGCCCGTCAAGCAGCGTCCGGGCATGTACACCCGCACCGACAACCCGCTGCACATCATCCAGGAAGTGCTCGACAACGCCGCCGACGAAGCGCTCGCCGGCTACGGCAAGAAGATCAAGGTCACGCTGCACGCCGACGGTTCGGTCAGCATCGAAGACGACGGCCGCGGCATCCCGTTCGGCCTGCATCCCGAGGAAAAGGCGCCGGTGGTCGAACTGGTGTTCACGCGGCTGCATGCCGGGGGCAAATTCGACAAAGGGTCCGGCGGCGCCTACAGTTTTTCGGGCGGCCTGCATGGGGTGGGCGTGTCGGTGACGAATGCGCTGTCCAAGCGACTCGAGGTCGTCTCGCACCGCGAAGGCTCGGTGGCGCAGCTGGCGTTCTCGGCCGGCGACGTGATCGAGGCGCTGGAAATCCGCCCCCAGACCGGCGGCGACCGCAAGCAGGGCACGACCGTGCGCGCCTGGCCCGACGCCAAGTACTTCGAGACCGCCGCGCTGCCCATGGCCGAGCTGATGCACCTCTTGCGCAGCAAGGCGGTGCTGATGCCCGGCGTCACCGTCACGCTGGTCAACGAGAAGACAAAAGACACGCAGCAGTGGCTCTACAAGGGCGGACTGCGCGATTACCTGATGCAGACGCTCCACGGCGAGCCGGTGATTCCGCTGTTCGAAGGCGCAGGACATGCCGACAGGAATGCCGACAACTTTGCCGAAGGCGAGGGCGCCGACTGGTGCGTGGCCTTCACCGAAGACGGCCAGCCGGTGCGCGAGAGCTACGTCAACCTGATTCCCACGAGCGCCGGCGGCACGCACGAGAGCGGCCTGCGCGACGGCCTGTTCACTGCGGTCAAGAGCTTCATCGAGTTCCACTCGCTGCTGCCCAAGGGCGTGAAGCTGCTGCCCGAAGACGTGTTCGCTCGCGCCAGCTACGTGCTGAGCGCCAAGGTGCTCGACCCGCAGTTCCAGGGCCAGATCAAGGAGCGCCTCAACTCGCGCGACGCGGTGCGGCTGGTGTCGAGCTTCGTGCGCCCGGCGCTGGAGCTGTGGCTGAACCAGCACGTCGACTACGGCAGGAAGCTCGCCGAACTCGCCATCAAGGCCGCGCAGACGCGCCAGAAGGCCGGCCAGAAGGTCGAGAAGCGCAAGGGCTCCGGCGTCGCCGTGCTGCCCGGCAAGCTGACCGATTGCGAGAGCAAGGACACGAGCCACAACGAGGTGTTCCTGGTCGAGGGCGACTCGGCCGGCGGCAGCGCCAAGATGGGCCGCGACAAGGAATCGCAGGCCATCCTGCCGTTGCGCGGCAAGGTGCTCAACACCTGGGAAGTCGAGCGCGACCGGCTCTTCGCCAACACCGAGATCCACGACATCTCGGTGGCGATCGGCGTCGACCCGCACGGCCCGAACGACACGCCCGACATGAGCGGCCTGCGCTACGGCAAGGTCTGCATCCTGTCCGATGCGGACGTGGACGGCTCGCACATCCAGGTGCTGCTGCTCACGCTGTTCTTCCGGCACTTTCCGAAGCTCATCGACGCCGGCCATGTGTACGTCGCAAAGCCGCCGCTGTTCCGCGTCGATGCGCCCGCGCGCGGCAAGAAGCCTGCGTCCAAGGTTTACGCGCTGGACGAGGGCGAGCTGACCGCGACGCTGGACAAGCTGCGCAAGGACGGCGTCAAGGAAGGCGCCTGGAGCATCAGCCGCTTCAAGGGGCTCGGCGAGATGAGCGCGGAACAATT
>SEGN01000114.1 GCA_004211245.1 Variovorax sp. | reverse complement strand
GCCCGGGTCTTTCCATCCGTATTCGACGAAGCGCCGGATCACGAGACAACCGGGCGGCGAGTCGATCAACGACACCGAGGACGTCGGCTCCTTCGCGTCGGTGTAGACCGCGAAGGTCGGCAGCAGGCGCGTCATTTGATAGCCGGCCAGTTCCTGCTGCGCGATGCTGGCGCAGGTGTAGGGCGCGACCGAAATGCGCTCGGCCGACACCGTGCAGGCGCCGCCCGCATCAGGAATGGCGGTGATCGAGGCGGCCACGCCCGCGTTCGGGTACTGGAGCCCGATCAGCGAGAACACCGGCCCGGCGTCGGGCTGTTTGCGATCCCAGTCGAGCAACACGTCGTGGCTGCGGCTGCCCTGCACCGTCAGCGCCGACAGCCGCGTGATCGCCGGCAGGCACTTGCGCACGCCCACGCTGGCGGCGGCGCGCGTGAGCGTGTCTTGCGCTGGCGCGCCACCGCTTGCCAGCAAGCCGAGTGTCAGCAGGCACAGCGACGTAAACGAGGCGTGGCGTTTCATGCGGCGTAGAGCTGCTCGATCGCTTCGGTGTAGATGCGCACGTTGGCCTCGGCCTCGGGGTCCAGCGTGGCCAGGAAGCGCCGCGCGCGCTCGCGGTAGGCCGGCAGGTCGGCATCGTGTTCAGCGAAGGCGCGGCGCAGCACCGCACCGCCCTCCTCGCAATCGAAGCCGTGGTAGCGATAGCCGCAATCGCCGATCAGGTGCGAGTTGTGAATGAGCGGAAATCCGCTGGTGCACAACGCCAGCCTGTGCCCCGAAATCGGCTACTTCTACGAGGCCAACGACGTCGAGGCCGGCGCCGCGCAACTGCTCGCTGCGATCGACACGCACGACGCGCAGGCCGAGGCCTATGCCCTGCGCCAGCAAGCCGCGCTGGCCCGCTTCCGGCCGGGCCACGCCGACATCACGGCGCGCTATACCGTCCTGCTCGGCGAACTGTTCGCAGCGCAGTAGACGGGTGCGGCGGACTGCACCGCCCGTCGGCGCAGGACGACACCCGCTTGCGCCATCCCGCACAGCGCCTGGCGGGGCGCGTGACTACGGTCGAGGTTTCCCCTTTCACCGAACGGAGACCGACAGATGACCGCAAGTACCGCAACAGCCAATGACCACGCCAAGCTCTGGGAACTGATCAAGGACACGCGTTTCGGCATGTTCACGCACCGCCACCACGACGGCCTGCTGAACAGCCATCCGCTGACCACGCAGAACAAGTCGATGGACGGAGGCGGCACGCTGTACTTCTTCGTGCCCAAGGATGGCGAGATCGCGCAGCACCTGAAGGACGACAACGTCGTGAACGTGGCCTATGCCAACACCGATGCAGACAGCTATGTCTCGGTCGCAGGCCGCGCCGCCTTCCTGGAAGACCAGGCCAAGAAGGAGGAGCTCTTCAACCCCATGGCGAAAGCGTGGTTCCCGGCCGGCCCAACCGACCCGAACCTCGGCCTGCTGACGGTCGAGATTGTCAACGCCGAGTACTGGGACGTCGAGGAAAGCAAGATGGTGCAGCTCTTCAAGATGGCGAAGGCGGCGATCACCGGCGAGCCGCCGAAGACGCTGGGCGAGCACAAGAAGCTCAACGTCGCTTGACGCCGGGCCGGGCGTCGGCGCCATACTGGCACCGAAATGAACGCTCGTCGCCTCTGTCGCCGTTGGTGCGCGCCGCTGCTGCTGGTGTGTCTGGCACCGTGGACGCTCGCGGCCGATGCCCCGCATTCGGCCGAGGCGCTCCGCTTGCTGCACGAACGCAAGAGCGCGGCCTTGTCGCAGAGTGCCTTGCGACGGCAGCTGCTGCTGACCTCGACCGAGCTGCCGGACGGCCTGCAGGGTGAGATTTTTGCGGTGGTGGATCAGCCGCTGGCGGCTGTACACGCCGCCTTCAACAGCCCTGCCAATTGGTGCGAAGTGCTGTTGCTCCATGTCAACAACCGGCGTTGCCAAGCCCGCAGCGCGAACGGGCAGCACCAGATTTCGCTTGGCATCGTGCGGCGTTACGACAAGCCGGTCGAAGAAGCGTTCGACTTGCCTTTCGTCTTTCACGTGAAGCAGTCCGCGCCCGATTTTCTCGAAGTGCACCTGCGGGCGGATTCAGGCCCACTCGGCACGCGCAATTACCGGATCCTCCTCGAAGCCACGCCGCTCGATGCCCAGCGGAGCTTCCTTCATTTTTCGTATTCGTACGAACAGAACATGATGGTGGGCATGGCGGTGCGGGCCTACCTCGCGACCTTCGGGAGCAACAAGGTCGGCTTCAGCGAACTGGGCAAGCGGCCAGACGGCCAGCCTGATTACATTGCCGGGCCGCGTGGCCTGGTCGAACGCAACGCCATGCGCTACTTCCTCACGCTGGAGGCTTTCATGGCCGCCGACAACACCGAGGCGCGCCGGCACGCCTGGTACGACGCGACGGAGCGCTACCCGCGCCAACTCCACGAGGTCGAGCGCGAGACGTACCTCGCGCTCAAGCGCAGCGACAGCCAGCGGCGCGCCGTCGCCCAGTGATCAGGCTGCGACGCCGGCCGCGATGTCCTTGTACTCGTCGATCTTGTCGAAGTTGAGGTACTGGTAGATCTGCGCGCTGGATGCATCGAGCACGCCGGTGGCGGCCATGTACTCCTCGCGCGTCGGAATGCGGCCGAGGCGCGAGCAGATGGCGGCCAGTTCGGCGGAACCGAGGTACACGTTGGTGTTCTTGCCCAGGCGGTTCGGGAAATTGCGCGTGCTGGTCGACATCACCGTGGCGCCCTCGCGCACCTGTGCCTGGTTGCCCATGCACAGCGAGCAGCCCGGCATTTCGGTGCGCGCGCCGGCATTGCCGAAGACGCCGTAATGGCCCTCTTCGGTGAGTTGGGCTGCATCCATCTTGGTCGGCGGCGCAATCCACAGCTTGACCGGGATGTCGCGCTTGCCTTCGAGCAGCTTCGACGCGGCGCGGAAGTGGCCGATGTTGGTCATGCAGGAGCCGATGAACACTTCGTCGATCTGGGCGCCGGCCACGTCGCTCAGCGTCTTCACGTCGTCCGGATCGTTCGGGCAGGCCACGATCGGCTCATGGATGTCGGCCAGGTCGATCTCGATGACGGCCGCGTAATCGGCGTCGGCGTCGCCCTTGAGCAGCTGCGGGTCCTTCAGCCAGGCCTCTTGCGCGGCGATGCGGCGGGCCAGCGTGCGGCCGTCGGCGTAACCTTCGGCAATCATCCAGCGCATCAAGGTGATGTTGCTGTTGATGTACTCGATGATCGGTTCCTTGTTCAGGTGCACCGTGCAGCCTGCGGCGGAGCGTTCGGCCGAGGCGTCGCTGAGTTCGAAGGCCTGCTCCACCTTCAGATCCGGCAGGCCTTCGATTTCGAGGATGCGGCCCGAGAAGATGTTCTTCTTGCCTTGCTTGGCGACGGTGAGCAGGCCCGACTTGATGGCGTACAGCGGAATCGCATTGACCAGGTCACGCAGCGTGACGCCCGGCTGCATCGAGCCCTTGAAGCGCACCAGCACCGATTCGGGCATGTCGAGCGGCATCACGCCGGTCGCAGCCGCGAAGGCGACGAGGCCGGAACCGGCCGGGAAGCTGATGCCGATCGGGAAGCGCGTGTGGCTGTCGCCACCGGTGCCGACCGTGTCGGGCGTCAGCAGGCGGTTGAGCCAGCTGTGGATCACGCCGTCGCCCGGGCGCAGCGAAACGCCGCCGCGCGTGGCCATGAAGTCCGGCAGCTCGTGGTGCATCTTCACGTCGACCTTCTTCGGGTACGCCGCGGTGTGGCAGAACGACTGCATGACGAGGTCGGCCGAGAAGCCGAGGCAGGCCAGGTCCTTCAGCTCGTCGCGCGTCATCGGGCCGGTGGTGTCCTGCGAACCCACGCTGGTCATCTTCGGTTCGCAGTACGTGCCCGGGCGCACGCCGGTGCCTTCCGGCAGGCCACAGGCGCGTCCGACCATCTTTTGCGCGAGCGAAAAGCCCTTCTTCGTGTCGACCGGGCTGACCGGCAGGCGGAACAGCGTCGAGACCGGCAGGCCCAGCGCTTCGCGCGCCTTGGCTGTCAGGCCACGGCCGATGATCAGCGGAATGCGGCCACCGGCGCGCACTTCGTCGAACAGCACGTCGCTCTTGACCTGGAACTCGGCGATGACCTTGCCGTCCTTGAGCGCCTTGCCTTCGTAGGGGCGCAGTTCGACCACGTCGCCCATCTCCATCTGGCTCACGTCGAGCTCGATGGGCAGCGCGCCCGAGTCTTCCATCGTGTTGTAGAAGATCGGCGCGATCTTGCCACCCAGGCAGACGCCGCCGAAGCGCTTGTTCGGCACGTAGGGGATGTCTTCGCCGGTGAACCACAGCACGGAGTTGGTCGCGCTCTTGCGCGACGAGCCGGTGCCGACCACGTCGCCGGCGTAGGCCACCAGATGGCCGCGCGCGCGCAGGTCTTCGATGAACTTGACCGGGCCGCGCTTGCCGTCTTCTTCCGGCACGATGCCGGGGCGCGCGTTCTTGTGCATCGCCAGTGCGTGCATCGGGATGTCGGGACGCGTCGTCGCGTCAGGCGCCGGCGACAGGTCGTCGGTGTTGATTTCGCCGGCCACCTTGAAGATGCTGACCGTGATGCTCTGGGGCACTTCGGGGCGGCTGGTGAACCACTCGGCGTCGGCCCAGCTCTGCAGCACGGCCTTCGCGTTGACATTGCCTTTGTCGGCCTTTTCCTTGACGTCGTGGAACTGGTCGAACATCAACAAAGTCTTCTTCAGCCCCTCGGCCGCCACGGCGCCGACCTCCTCGTCGTCGAGCAGGTCGATCATCGGGCTGATGTTGTAGCCGCCGAGCATGGTGCCGAGCAGCTCGGTCGCGCGCGCGCGGGTGAGCAGCAGGGTCTTCTCGGTTCCGTGCGCCACGGCCGCCAGGTAGCTCGCCTTGACCTTGGCCGCGTCGTCCACGCCGGCCGGCACGCGGTAGGTGATGAGGTTGAGGAGGAACTCGCCGTCTTTCGACGTGGCGGTCTTCATCAGCTCGATCACTTCAGCGGTCTGCTTGGCCGTGAGCGGCAGCGGGGGAATGCCGAGCGCAGCGCGTTCGGCAACATGGTCAACGTAGGCTTGCAACATCTTCTTTTCTCCGGAAACTGAAACGAGGGGCGGCTCCGCCTGCAAGCAAGAGCCGCGCCCTGGCGGGTTACTTCTTCGGTGCGTCGGCGCCGTCGAACAGGCTCTTCGGCGGGTTCTTCTTCATTTCATCGGCGAACGCCGTCTGCTGCGGTGCCTGGCACTCGTCGGCCAGGCGCAGCCCCTGCTTCTGGTTCATGAGCATCGACTTGTTGCCGAGCTGCAGCCACATGGCGCCGGCATTGGCGTCTTCCAGGCGAATGGCGCCGGTGCGGCTTTCAACCGGGTGCATGCGGTACTTGGCGCCCTTGGTCGAAACGGTGAAGAAGCCCGGCTTCTTCTCGTCGGCGGTCACGGTCACGTCGGCACCGAGTTCGCACTGGATCTTGCCGGTGTGGATGCGCTGCGCGATGGCCAGCTGGGCGTCGTCGAGCTTGAGGTTCGGGTCTTCGGCAATGGGCGTCACCTCCTCCACGGCCTTGGCGGCGCGGCGGGTGATCTGCTTCTTGGGAGGTGCCTTCTTGGTGGCGGCGGGTTTGGCGGCCGGTTTGGCGGGTGCAGCTTGTTGCGCCAGGGCGCTCAGCGGCAAGGCGAGCGCGACGGCAGCGATCAGGGCCAGTTTTTTCATGGGTTTGTGTCCTTGGATAGCGTCAGGGGTTGGGGTTCGAACCAGGCCAGTGCCTCGGTCGGCAGCGTACGCCCGGTGGCGTGCGCGCGCACCAGCAATTGCCAGAAGTGGCGGTAGCTTGCGCGGTCGTGCAATGTGCCATCAAAACTGACCGGCGCCCACTCGGCATGCACGGCGGCAGCTATGATTTTTGTAGCAATGTGAATCTGTTCCTCGTCCGGCGCGAAAGCTTCGAGGATCGGCCGGATCTGGTTCGGGTGGATGCTCCACATGCGCGTGTAGCCGAATTGGCTGGCCGCCTTGCGCGCGGCAGCGCGCATCGCGTCGGCGTCGCCGAACTCGGTGACGACGCAGTGCGAGGGCACCTTGCCATGCGCGTGCGCCGCGGAGGCGATCTCCAGCTTGGCGCGCACCACGAGCGGATGGGTGAACTGCCCGACCGCGCCCATGCCATCGGCTGGAATCGCGCCAGCGTGCGCCGAGACGAAATCCATCAGGCCGAACGAGAGCGACTGCACGCGGGGATGCGCGGCAATGTCGAAAGCGTTGCGCACGGCAAGCGGGGATTCGATCAGCACATGCAGCGGCAGCACGGTCGCGCCCGCGGCATCGAGCGCCTGCACGGCGCGGTGAACATCGGCGGGCGACTCGACCTTGGGCACCATCAGGTGGCTCAGGCGTTGGCCTGCACGGCCGGCGATGGTGGCCACGTCGGCATCGAACGAGGGGTGGTCGACCGGGTGCACGCGCACCCCGACCCGCATGCCCGGCGCGGCGCCGAGCGCGAGTTCGGTGACGAGTGCAGCGTGCTCGGCCTCGCCGCCGACCGGCGCGCCGTCTTCGCAGTCAAGGGTGACGTCGAACACGCAGGCGCCGAATTCTTCGGCCATGTCCGCCTGCAGCGCGAGGCTCTTCTTCATGCGGGCTTCGACGCCGCTGTAGTGGTCGCACACCGGCAGCACCACGGCACCGGCCTGCGCGCCGAGCAGCACCTCGCCGGGACGAACGGTCTTGCGCGTCATTTGCGGGTCGCCACGATGAAGAGGCGCGGAAACGCCAGCAGCCGGCGGCCGTCGGTGCGCACCGGATAGGCCATGTCGACGCGGCGCTCGTATTCGGCCAGGTAGCTCGCCTGGAGGTCGGGCGCCAGCCGGTCGACGAAAGGCTTGAGCCCCGTGCCACGCACCCAGTCGACGATCGCGCGCGGCGTGTCCATCGGATGCTGGTAGGCGGTGCGCCAGACGTCGACGTGCGCCGCAAGCGGGGCCAGCAGGTCGTAGTAGCCGTCCAGCCCGAGGAGTTCCGTGCGAAATCGCGAAAAATCGCCGATCGCCGCGTCCCAGGGGGACTCGGCCGCGACCTCGCGCATCAGGCGATGCGTGGGCTCGTCGCGGTTGTCGGGCATCTGGATCGCCAGCACGCCGCCCGGCGCCAGCGCGCTCAGCAGGCGCGGCAGCAGCGTCTCGTGCGCGGGCACCCACTGCAGCGCGGCGTTGGCATAGATGAGGTCGGGCGCTTCATGCGGCGCCCAGGTCGCGATGTCGCTCAGCTCGAAGCGTGCTTGCGGCAGCCGCTCGCGCGCGCTCACCAGCATGGCTTCGGAGTTGTCGGTGCCGGTGACGCGCGCTTGCGGAAAGCGTTGCACCAGCAATTCGGTCGAATTGCCCGGGCCGCAGCCCAGGTCGACCGCATGCTTCACCGCCGCTGCATCGAGCGCCACGCGCGCGAGCAGGTCGCGTGCGGGGCGGGTGCGCTCGTCCTCGAAGCGGGCGTAGAGCGCGGGATTCCAGTCGAGCATCGGCGGCAGTGCCTCAGAGCAGATGCGCGACGCCAGCCTGCTCGTCGGTCAGTTCCTTGAGCGTCTTGTCGATGCGTTCCTGGCTGAAGGCGTCGATGGCGAGGCCGTCGACGACCTTGTACTCGCCGTTTTCGCAGGTGACCGGGAAGCCGAACATCACGTCCTTCGGAATGCCGTACTGGCCGTCCGACGGGATGCCCATGGTGACCCACTTGCCGTTGGTGCCGAGCGCCCAGTCGCGCATGTGGTCGATGGCGGCGTTGGCAGCCGACGCGGCGGACGAAAGGCCGCGCGCTTCGATGATCGCGGCACCGCGTTTGCCGACGGTCGGCAGGAAGGTGTTGGCGTTCCATTCCTGGTCGTCGATCATCTTGGCGACGCTTTCGCCGTTGATGGTCGCAAAGCGGTAGTCGGCGTACATCGTGGGCGAGTGGTTGCCCCAGACGGTGAGCTTTTCGATGTCGGCCACGGCCTTGCCGGTCTTGGCGGCGAGCTGGCTGGCAGCACGGTTGTGGTCGAGGCGCAGCATGGCGGTGAAGTTCTTGCGCGGCAGGTTCGGCGCGCTCTTCATCGCGATGTAGGCGTTGGTGTTGGCCGGGTTGCCGACCACGAGCACCTTGACGTTGCGGCTGGCCACGGCATCCAGCCCCTTGAGCGCCTTCTGCGGACCCTCGACCGGCACTTCGAGCAATTGCAGGATGACCGGCTGGTCCTTCCCGAGCATTTCGCCCGATGCGATACGGAACAGCAGGGCGTAACCGATTTGGCCGGCGGCACCGGTGACGGCGACGCGGACGGGCTTTTTGCTCATGGGAAAAACTCCAGAAGGTGATGGAAAAAGAGGGATGCGCGCCCGCAACTTCCGCGGGCCCCGCAGGGCCGCTGGCCCGCGCGCAAAACCGGCCGACATTTTATGCGCGAATCGCGCTTTCAATGGCGGGTGTCTTATGTCTTATATAAGATAGTGGCCATTCCCACCGGATCCGCAGACCCCCCGCGCCATGTCGTCGACGCCATCGTTCAGCCCGCTCTACCAGCAGATCAAGGCCTTGATCCTGCAAAGCCTGCAGGCGGGCGAGTGGAAGCCGGCCGAACCGATTCCCAGCGAGATGGAGCTCGCCGCGCGCTTTCACGTGAGCCAGGGCACGGTGCGCAAGGCCATCGACGAACTGGCGGCGGAGAACCTCGTCGTGCGGCGCCAGGGAAAAGGCACCTTCGTCGCGACCCATGCCGAACAGCATGTGCAATACCGTTTTCTGAAGCTGGTGCCGGACAGCGGCAGCCTCGACAGCGAAGGCCCGGCCGAACGCACCATCGTGGACTGCAAGCGCCTGCGCGCGGCGGCCGACGTGGCGCGCGCCCTGTCGTTGCGTACAGGCGACGCCGTGCTGCAGGTGCGCCGCGTGCTGGCCTATGGCGGCGTGCCCACCATTCTGGAAGACCTCTGGTTGCCGGGGTCGCCATTCAAGGGCCTCACGGCCGAGCGCCTGGCCGGGTGGCGCGGCCCGATGTACTCGCTGTTCGAGGCCGAGTTCGGCGTGCGCATGGTGCGCGCCGAAGAAAAGATCCGTGCCGTGCTGCCCGACACCGCCCAGGCCGCGCTGCTGCGTGTCACCAGCGCGACCCCGTTGCTGAGCGTGGAACGTGTCGCCCACACCTACCAGGACGTGCCGATGGAGCTGCGACGTGGGCTCTACCGCACCGACACCCACCATTACCGCAACGAGTTGGGATGACGGGCCTGGGACAAAGCGTCCTAGGCCCGCGCTGAGGCTTCGTCCGATGCATCCGCCTCCCGATGGTGCATTGCAATAGAATTTTGCGTTGTTTGCATTTCCGTCAAAGAACAAGCCATCCCGCTCGAAAAGCAACGAAAGCCTCTCCCCCATGACCGAGCTTGCCACCCCGCCCCGGCCACCACGCCGCGAGTTCCGCAACATCAACGCTTTCACCGATCTGACCACCTACCGGCTGCCGCCGGCCGGCATCGTGTCGATCCTGCACCGCGTCAGCGGTGTACTGATGTTCCTGCTGCTGCCGTTCATCATCTGGATGTTCGACACCTCCATCAGCTCGGAGATCTCGTTCGAACGCTTCAAAAGCGCCTTCGAAAGCGGCATGGGCTTCGTCCCGGGCGTGCTGGTCAAGCTGGTGGCGCTCGCGCTCATCTGGGCCTACCTGCACCACTTCATCGCCGGGCTGCGCCACTTGTGGATGGACGTGAGCCATGCGGCCGTGACCAAAGAATTCGGCCAGAGCTCGGCCATCGTCACGCTGGCACTGAGCATTCTTCTCACCATCGCGCTCGGCCTCAAGCTGTTCGGCGTTTACTGAGGCACGCAGCACCATGGCAGTGAATTACGGCACCAAGCGCATCGTCGTCGGCGCGCACTACGGTCTTCGCGACTGGCTCAGCCAGCGCATCACGGGTGGCCTGATGGCACTCTTCACCCTCATCCTGCTCGCGCAGGTGCTCTTCACGAGCGGCCCGATCGGCTACGACAAGTGGGCAGGCATCTTCTCGGCGCAATGGATGAAGGTGCTCACCTTCGCCGTGATCGTCTCCGTTCTGTATCACGTGTGGGTCGGCATGCGCGACGTCTGGATGGACTATGTCCAACCGGTCGGCATCCGGCTGGCCGCCCAAATTTTCACCATCGTCTGGCTTGTCGGTTGCGCGGGTTGGGCCATCCAGGTGCTCTGGAGACTCTGAAGTCATGACTTACACAAAAGACCAAATCACCAAGCGCAAGTTCGACGTCGTCATCGTCGGTGCCGGCGGCTCGGGCATGCGTGCCTCGCTGCAACTGGCACGCGCCGGCCTCAATGTGGCCTGTCTGTCGAAGGTGTTCCCCACGCGATCGCACACGGTGGCGGCGCAGGGCGGCATCGGCGCCTCGCTCGGCAACATGAGCGAAGACAACTGGCACTACCACTTCTACGACACGATCAAGGGTTCCGACTGGCTCGGCGACCAGGACGCGATCGAGTTCATGTGCCGCGA
>SEGN01000113.1 GCA_004211245.1 Variovorax sp. | reverse complement strand
ATCGACACCGCACTGGCCAACAACCGCGACCTGCGCGTGTCGGTGCTCAACATCGAGCAGGCGCGCGCACAGTTCCAGGTGCAGCGCTCGGCGCTGTTCCCTGCGGTGGGTGTGTCGGGCAGCGGCTCGCGCTCGAGCCCCAATCCCTACCAGGCCTTCGACAGCAGCATCGGCAGCGTGGCGTCGCAGTATTCGGTCAGTCTGGGCGTCACGGCCTGGGAGCTCGACTTCTTCGGCCGGGTGCGCGCGCTCAAGGACCAGGCCCTCGCGCAGTACCTCGCCACCGAGGAGTCGCGCAAGGCCGCGCAGATCAGCCTCATTGCCGCCGTCGCGAACGGCTGGCTCACGCTGCTCGCCGACGACGAACTGCTCGAGATCACGCGCCAGACCCTCGCCACCCGCGAGGACACGCTGCGCCTGACGAAGATGCGCTTCGACAACGGCGTTTCGTCCGAGATCGACTTCCAGCTTTCCAATTCGCTGGCCGAAACCGCGCGCGCCACCTATGCGCAACAGCAGCGCACACGGCTGCAGGACGAGAACGCGCTGGCATTGCTGCTCGGGACGCCCGTGCCGGCCGAAGCGCTGGCAGGCGGCAAGGGACTGGCGAGTGCGAGCCCGATGCCGGACGTGCCGGCCGGCCTGCCGTCCGACCTGCTGATCGAGCGGCCCGACATCCGCGCCGCGGAGCAGCAGCTGATCGCCAACAACGCCAACATCGGCGCGGCGCGTGCAGCGTTCTTCCCGCGGGTGTCGCTGACCACCTCGATCGGCACGGCCAGCACGCAGTTCTCGAACCTGTTCGACAGCGGCACCAAGGCCTGGAGCTTCGCGCCGCAGATCACGCTGCCGATCTTCGATGCCGGCCGCAACCGGGCGAACCTCGATTCGGCGCGCGCCGGCCGCGAGATAGCGGTGGCGCAATACGAGAAGTCGATCCAGAGCGCGTTCCGCGAGGTGGCCGACGCCCTCGCCGGCCGCGTCACGCTGGGCGAACAGGCCCGCGCGCTGCGTGCCACGGCCGAGGCCGAGAGCGTGCGCTTCCGGCTCTCCGACCTGCGTTACCGCAACGGCATTGCGAGTTCACTCGATCTGCTCGATTCGCAACGCTCGCTGTTCACGGCGCAGCAATCGGCCGTGCAGGTCCGGCTGCTGCAGCTGCAAAACCAGGTCACGCTCTACAAGGCGCTGGGCGGCGGCTGGAAGGAATGAGGGCGTCCCTATAATCGCCGGTTGATTTGAAGTCCCCCCGAAGAAGCCCCCGATTTTGAGGACGCCATGAGCGCAGACCCGCACTACCAGGCCACACAAGACGCCCATACCGGCCCGATCAAGAACCCGAAGCAACTGCTGCTGGCGGTCTTCTTCTCGTTCATTGCACCCATTCTGATCATCGTCGGGCTGGTGTCGTACGTGGTGTCGGGCACGCAGCCCGCCGGCACCGCCGACACCAATCTCGACCTGTACGGCGTCTCGAAGGACGTACGGGACCGCGATGTCGCGGAGCGTCTCAAGCGCGTCGGGTCGATCGAGATCCGCGACGCCAACCGGCCGCTGGCCCTGGGCGAGGCGGTTTTCAAGGCCCAGTGCGTCGCCTGCCACGGCAGCCCCGGCATTCCGGGCGCACCGCATTTCGGCGATGCCGCAGCCTGGGGCCCGCGCATCGGCCAGGGTTACGCCACGCTGCTGGAACACGCGCTCAAGGGCAAGGGCGCGATGCCCCCCCAGGGTGGCGGCGACTTCGAGGACGTGGAAATCGGCCGCGCCGTGGTCTACATGACCAACAGTGGCGGCGCCACGTTCCCGGTGCCGGACCGGCCGGCCGCCGGCGCCGCGCCGGCTGCCGAAGGCGCGGCCTCTGCAGCCTCCGCCGCCGCACCCGCCAAGTAGGCGACTGTCAGGCCGTCGGGCCCGGCGCGGCGTGTTGCGCCGCCGGGCTCATCACATGCCCGAAGCGGGCCGGCAGGTCGGCAGCCCGCACCTCCTCGGGGGTCCACCGGCCCTGCTCGATCGCATCGGCGGCAATGCCGACGTCCTGGGTGTGCACCAGACCCAGCCCGATCGGTGCGACGAGATAGAGCCGGCCCAGCTCGTCGAGCAGGCAGCCGGTCGGCGTCACCGCCGCACCGGTGTGGGCGGTCACGGCGAAATCGGCGTCGCCGATGCGCCACACCCACGGCGCGGCCTCCAGTTCCACGTACACCCGTTGCGGCCCGTTCTGGAAGAACCACTGGCCGGCGTCGTCGTGCTCGTAGTTGCGCTGGATGAAGTCGATCAGCTTGTCGTGCCGCAGCAGCGAGCCCTTGGCCTGCACGAACGGGCCGGCAGCCTGCGTGCGGTCATCCCGCATGTACCAGTTGCCGCGCGCGTCGAGTCCGAGCCAGCCGTAGCAGTGCGGCACGTTCGGCCACTTGGCCAAAGCTTGCTTGACGATCTCATCCATGGGACAGATTTTGCGCGCCGAGCAGCCACGCACCGACCGCTTCGGGCATCGCGCCTACATGGCCGGGCGGGCGACCGCGCGGAAAGCCGACATGCCCGCCGTGGGCGGGCTGCCACAGCGTGACATGGGCACCCACGTCGGCCTGGCGCGGCAGGCTGTCGGCGGGCACGAACGGGTCGTTGGTGGCATTGACCACCAGCGCCGGAATGCGGATCGCGTGCAGGTGCGGCTTGGCCGAGCCGCGCCGCCAGTAGTCGTCGGTGTCGCGGAAGCCGTGCAGCGGCGCGGTGAAGACGTTGTCGAAGGCGTAGAGGTCGCGCGCCGCCATCATCGCCTGGCGGTCGAACAGGCCCGGGTGCTGGGCCAGCTTGGCCAGTGCCTTCGGCTTCATGGTCGACAGGAACATCCGCGTGTAGACCAGCCTGTTGAAGCCCTGCCCGATCGCGCGCCCGCCGGCCGCAAGGTCGATCGGCGCCGAGATGGCCGCGACGGCGCTGGCGGTGCGGCTGGCCGTGTCGCCGGCCTCCTGCGCCCAGCGCAAGAGCGCATTGCCGCCCAGCGAGACGCCGGCAGCGACCAACGGGCCGCCACCGGCCGCATCGTGTTGCGCGCGCAGCCGGGCCAGGATCCAGCCGATCTCCTCGAAATCGCCGGAGTGGTAGGCGCGCGGCGCCAGGTTCAATTCGCCGCTGCAGCCCCGGAAATGCGGCACTGCGAAGGCCATCCCGCTCGCAGCGGCCACCGCGGCGAAGGCTTCTGCGTAGTGGCTGCGCGAGGAGCCCTCGAGTCCATGGAACAGCACCAGCAGGGGCTTCGGCCCGGGCGCGCGCGGCCCGTCGGCGAAGTCGACATCGATGAAGTCGCGGTCCGGCGTGGCCCAGCGCTCGCGCCGGTAGACCGGTGCCGGGCCGTCGAGCCGCCTCGCATACAGCGCTGGCCAGATCGTCTGCAGGTTGCCGCCGGGCAGCCAGCGGGGCGCCGTGTACTGCTGCATGGCCCGTCAGTGCAGGGTCTGCGGCGGGTCGCTCGCCTCTTCCGGCGGCTGCGCCGTGCCGGGGCTCGCATGGTGCGCCACCATGCGCCAGCCGTGCGCGGTCTTGTGGTAGACGTTGGTGGCCAGCACCCAGGCGTGGCGCGGGCCTTCGGGCGTGAGCACCTCGATGCGCTCCAGCACGTTGTGGACTGCGCTCGCGAGCGACTCGACCTTGCGCACGCGCGCTGGCGTGGCGTGGATCGCGCCGTTGCCGAACATCTGCTCGAACGCCGCGCGGATCGCAGTCGCTCCGACCAGCCGCGGCCCGCCGGGATGCACGCAGAAGACTTCGTCGTCGTCGGCCCAGCATGCCATCAGCGCCTCGATGTCGCCGCGCTGCAGCGCTTCGTAGAACGCGGCTTCGGCATCGTCGGCGGTGCCACTCAGGGCGGCGGCACGGTGGGGGGTCTTGGGCATGGCCGCGATTTTCTATGAAGACGACGACGGCGCCGCGCCGAGCCATCCGCGCACCACCCCGGGCAGATTGCCCTGCGAGGCCTGCCACACCACTTCCGGCGCGGCCACGTGCACGCCGGACGGCGCGGTGCGCAGCGCGAGTTCGACGAACTCCGCCACCTTGCTCGCACGCACCGGCTGCTCGCTGGTCGGCACCATGAAGCGGAAGATGGAAAGCATCCACGCGGCCAGCCTTTCGGCCGGGTTGGCGAAGCGCTGCGTCGCCGGCTTCTGCGCCGAACGCACCAGCAGCACGCGATCGAAACCCAGCGCCACCATGGCGTGTTCGTCCAGACTGGCCAGCCCGCGCTTGAGCGCTTCGGGCAGCCGCCCCTGTGCGTGCGGCTGCACCACGGCCAGCGTGTGCGCACCGCAGGCCTTGAACCAGCGCGCGAGTTCGGGCAGTTGCGCCGGCTCGGGCGTCCAGAGTGCCCGCTCGCGGTCGTGGTACAGGCGCGGCGGGTCGAAGGACACCAGCGCGACGTCGGTCTGCAGGCGCGGCCACTGCGCGATCGGCAGCGCCGGCACGACGACGGTCTCGACCCCGCGCAGCCCGTCGGTGATCGGCTCCCTCGCGAGCACCAGGGTGTGCGCATGGCGGTGGGTGCCGGCCAGGCGGCGCAGCAGCTCGTTGCCGAGCGCACCGGTGGCGCCCGCAATGAGCAAAGTGCCCGTGGGGGACCGGTTGTAGGACGGCGGCTTGCGTTGCGCCGCCTGCAGCGCTTGAAAAGGATCGACCGCCATCCATCTATGCTACCTTCGCCGCCTTGTGGCATTCAGGAGGAACGCATGATGATGAAACGCTGGCTTGCAATGATGGCCATGGCCCTGTCGCTCACCGCGCTCACGGGCTGCGGCTACAACGATTTCCAGAAGCTCGACGAAGCGAGCAAGTCGGCCTGGAGCGAAGTGCTCAATCAGTATCAGCGCCGTGCCGACCTGGTGCCGAACATCGTCGCCTCCGTCAAGGGCGAAGCCAACTTCGAGCAGGACACGCTCACCAAGGTGATCGAGGCGCGCTCCAAGGCCACGTCGATCCAGGTCACGCCCGAGACGCTGAACAACCCCGAGGCCTTCAACAAGTTCCAGCAGGCGCAGGGTGAACTGTCGGGCGCACTGTCGCGCCTCATGGTGGTGGCCGAGCGCTATCCCACGCTGCAGGCCAACCAGGCGTTTCGCGACCTGCGCGTGACGCTCGAGGGCACCGAGAACCGCATCACCGTGGCGCGCAACAACTACATCAAGACGGTGCAGGAGTACAACGTGCTCTCGCGCAGCTTCCCGACCAACGTCACGGCCAGAATCTTCGGGTACGCGCCGAAGCAGACCTTCAGCGTGCAGAACGAAGCCGAGATTTCCAGGCCGCCGACCGTCGATTTCCAGAAGAAGTAACCGGTCGCCGATCGCCAAACCATGGTCACCGCTCGCGTCTGGCGGACGCTGACCGCAATCTTCCTGCTTGCGGCGGTCTTCGGCGCATTTCTCGGCGCGGCCTATGCACAGGCGCCGCTGCCGGTGCCCGCCCTGAGCGGCCGCGTGATCGACCAGACCGGCACGCTCGACGCCACCCAGCGCCAGGTGCTCGAAGCCAAGCTCGCCAGCTTCGAGCAGGCCAAGGGCTCGCAGATCGTGGTGCTGATGGTGCCGACCACGGCGCCGGAAGACATCGCGAGCTATGCCAACCGCGTGGGCGCCACCTGGAAGATCGGCCGCAAGGAAGTCGGCGACGGCGTGCTGGTGATCGTGGCGAAGGACGACCGCAAGATGCGCATCGAGGTCGCGAAGGCGCTCGAAGGCGCGGTGCCCGACCTGGCCGCCGCCCGCATCATCGACAACGAGATGAAGCCGCGCTTTCGCAACAACGACTTCGCGGGCGGGCTGGGTGCGGCGACCGACCAGCTCATCGCGCGCATCAACGGTGAAGCCTTGCCCGAAGTCGACAGCCCGAACGCCGACAAGGGCCTGGGCGGCCTGCTCGGCGACAGCGACATCGATTGGGGCGAACTCGGCATCTTCCTGTTCTTCGGCGTGATTGTGGTCGGCCGCGTGCTGCGCTCGATGCTCGGCAACAAGCTCGGCCCGCTCGTGGTGGGCGCCGGCGCGGGCGTGATCGCGATGGTCGTCACGTCCAGCATCGTGCTGGCCGTGATCGCCGGCTTCCTCGCCCTGCTGTTCACGCTCTTTTCCGGCGCCATCGCCCTGCCCTCGCTGGGTGGCGGGCGCGGCGGCGGCAGCTGGGGCGGCGGCGCCTCGGGAGACTGGTAGCGATGGCCGGCTTGTTTTCGCTCAAGACACTGGGACGGATCTGGCGGCACCGCTGGACGGATGAAGCCGCCGTGCGGCGCGTGCTGCCGGCCGACCTGCTGGAGCGCCTCGCGCGCCGGGTCGCGGCGAGCGAGCATCGCCACACCGGCGAAATCCGCATCTGCGTCGAGGCCGGCCTGCCGATGTCGTACCTGTGGCGCGACGCACCGGCGCGGCAGCGCGCCGTGATGCTGTTCGGCAAGCTGCGGGTCTGGGACACGCAGCACAACAACGGCGTGCTCATCTACCTGCTGCTGGCCGAACACGCCATCGAGATCGTGGCCGACCGCGGCATCGATGCCCATGTCGACGCGGCCGAATGGGCCGCGATGGCGCAGCGCATGGGCGCGGCGTTTCGCGACGGCCGTTTCGAGGACGGCCTGACGCAGGCGCTCGAAGAAGTCTCGGCGCTGCTGGTGGCGCACTTCCCCGCCGTGCCGGGCGCGCGCAACAGCAACGAACTGCCCGACGCGCCCGTCTTGCTTTGAACGCGCAGCGTTTCATCGACGACGCGCTGCGCAATGCGCACAACCGCGCGATCCTGGCCGCGCTGCCCGAACTCGCGCTGCCGGACGCCTGGCTCGTGGCCGGCTGTCTGTTCCAGACCGTGTGGAACCTGCAGGCGGGCCGTGCGCCCGAGGCGGGCATACGCGACTACGACCTGTTCTATTTCGACGCGGGCGACCTGAGCGAAGCCGGCGAGGCCGCAGTCGGGCGCCGCGTGCAGGACCGGTTCGCCGATCGCGGCATCGTGATCGAGGCCAAGAACCAGGCGCGCGTGCACACCTGGTACCGGGACTGGTTCGGGCACGACTACCCGGTGCTGCACAGTGCGCGCGACGGGATCGACCGGTTCCTGGTCGCTGGCACCTGCGTCGCGCTGCAGCCGGGTCCCGCAGGCTTCGTGCTCTATGCGCCGTATGGGCTGGAGGACATCTACAGCGGCAAGTTGGCGCCGAATCCGCTGTGCGACCACCCCGCATTGTTTCTGCGCAAGGCGCAGGACTATGCGTTGCGCTGGCCGCGTTTGACAGTGACGCCAGCGCCGACCAGCGTCCTACAGCCGGATCGGACGCAACGCGTTACAACCTCGGCATGAACAAGAAGTCTGTCGCCACCGTGCTCGCCGGTATGGCCATCGCCGCGTGGGTGGTGCCCGTCATGTCCGAGCCCTTGAAAGTGCCGCTCGCCAGCGACGACGAGAAGGGCACGCTCTACGTGGCGCCGAATGTGGTTCCCAACGAGACGTCCGCGGCGACGCAAGGCGCGACCGTCGGTGTGCAGCGTCCGGACGGGGCCGGCATGTACGGCGGCATGGACACCTCGACCACCCGGCCGACTTACTCGGTCGGAGCCAAGACCGGCGGCGACGTGTCGTTCTCGGCGGGCGCCGAATCGGACGGCAAGGACAAGAAGGCCGTGAAGGCCGGCATCACCATCAAGTACTGAGCGGGCGCCGCCGCGCGGTGGCTCAGCGGTCGAGCAGGCGCCGGTTCACCGCATGGGTCGCATCGAGTTCGAGTTGCACGGCGCGGCTCACGCTGGACACCGCGCGCAGCCGTCGATTGCTCTCGCGCAGCCGGGCCGACAGGCCCGTGCAGATGGCCAGCAGCAACCGCGCTGCCGTGGCCGGGCGTTCATCGATGAGGGCCTGCAGCATTGCGCTGGTCAGGATCGCGAGCTTGAGGTCGGTCAGCGCGGTGCAGGTGGCCGAGCGCGGAGAGCCGTCCAGCACGCCCATTTCACCAACAAGACTGCCGGGACCGAGCACCGACATCACCACCTGTTCGCCGGGGATCGCAATGCCGCTTTCGGCGCGGATCTCGCCCTCGAGCACCAGCGCCATGTAGTCGGTCTCGTCCTCTTCGCCCTCTTGCATCAGCACCGTCCCGCGGGTGACGAAGGCGGGCTCCATGGCATCGACCAGGAACAGCGCCTCGGCCAGGCTCAGCTTCGCCACTGGCGCGGCCATCATGAGCAGGCGGGCGGCGCGTTCGCGGGGTTCGGCGGCGGCGATGGCGGGGTCGTTCAGGTGCATGCAGAAGGCGAGGTTGCAGGGATGGAGGGTGCGGCGAAACGCATGATCAGGGGAACCGTGTAGCGCTGCGGGCGGGTCGCCGGCGCGGCTGTCGTGATTGCCCCGCACCAGCGTCATCGCGATGCCGGCATGGCGCGCACGCCAGGCTTCGACGGTGGCGAGCACGCTGCGCGCCTGCACGGCATGCAGGAAGTCGCCGAGGAACACGATGCGCCGCGGCGCATGGCGCGCGAGGAGCGCGTCGAGCCGCGACAGATTTTCCAGCGTCGTGCCGCCCGGCACAGGCTGGCCGAGTGCTCGGTACGTGGCCGCCTTGCCGAGGTGCAGGTCGGCCACGAACAGCGTGTCGCCGCCCGGCCACCACAGCGCACGCTCGGGCAGCAGGTGGAGCGACTCGCCGGCCCAGGTGGTTTCGAACAATGCGACGGGAGGGTTGGAAGACATCACGGAACGCCCAGTGTCGCAAAAGCCGGGCCTCGGCACGTCGCGCGGGGTCATCGCTTCGGCGAACATCGGCACATGAGCGTTCAAGCCCTGAGATCGTCGTTCGGCCCCCATTGCCACTGGTGCGGCCTGCCCATGGACTTCGCCGAGCCGCGCGACCGGCCCGAGTCCGCGACCATCGAGCACCTGCTCGACGCGCCCCTCGGCAGCCTGCGCCAGCCGAAGCACCGGCGGCTGGCCCACGCCGAATGCAACCGCATGCGCAACGAATTCAAGCTGCAGGCCGAGCGGCAGTTCCAGGCCTGGATCGCCGGCCGGATCGCCGCGCAGCAACTTGCAAAAGGCCCAGCCGGCCCCAGTTCAGCCGGATGACCACGAAGCTTCACATCGTCTGTCCGCACTGCCACACCACCAACCGCGTGCTGGCCGACCAGTTGGGCAGTGCGCCCGATTGCGGCAGCTGCCACCAGCCCTTGTTCACCGCGCATTCCACCGCACTCGACGAAGCCGCGTTCGACAAGCACGTCGCGCGCAACGAAATCCCGGTGCTGGTCGACTTCTGGGCGCCCTGGTGCGGCCCCTGCCGGCAGATGGCGCCGGGCTACGAGCAGGCCGCCGCGCAGCTCGAACCCCGGGTGCGCGTGGTCAAGGTCGACACCGAGGCCGTGCCCACGCTCGGTGCGCGGTTCAACATCCGCAGCATCCCGACACTGGCGCTGTTCAAAGGCGGGCGCGAGGTGGCGCGGCAGGCCGGCGCGATGGGCGCGGCCGACATCGTGCGCTGGGTGAAAGCCAACGGCGGCTGAGCGCCGCGCGGCGCCCGCGCGTCACAACGGCGGCAGCGGCCGGGACGGCTTGCGCTCGCGCCGTGGCTTGCCCGCGGCGCCCTTGCGACCTGGCGCGCCCTCCTGGCCGAATGCCAGCGTGCTCCTGACGCTCTGCGCATCGCCGACCGGCACCGCGCCGCCCGCGGCCTTTTCGAGCTGCTCGACCATGCGGGCGATGCGGTCGGCCACGCTCTCGTTGCTGAGCATTTCGCGGAAGCGCTCGACCATCAGCGGAAACGCGAACGGCGTCGGCCGGGCCAGCGCCTGCAACACGAGTTGCTGCGTCTGGATGCGCGCCAGGCTCGCGCGCAGCCGGCCGATCTCCAGCTCCTGCGCGAGCAGTTCGGACTCGGCCTGCAGCAGCAACTTGTTGGCCGGGTCGTACTTGCGAAACACCTCCCAGAACAGCGACGACGAAGCCTGCAGCTGCTTGTTGCTGCGCTTCTCGCCCGGGTAGCCCTGGAAGATCAGGCCCGACACGCGTGCGATCTCGCGGAAACGCCGCTGCGCGAGTTCGCCGGCGTTGAGGCTTTCCAGCACCTCGTGCAGCAAGGTCGTCTCGTCGCACGCCGCCAGCACCTGCGGCAGCAGCGTGGGCCAGTCGACCTCGGTGGCGCTGAGCAGCTCGAAGCCATAGTCGTTGACGGCGATCGAGAAGGTGCGCGGCGCGTGCTGCGCGACGCGCCAGGCGATCAAACTCGCCAGCCCCAAATGCACGTGCCGGCCGGCAAAGGGGTAGAGGAACAGGTGCCAGCCTTCGCGCGTCTTCAGCGTCTCGGCGAGCAGCGTCTGCGGCGTCGGCAACGCCGACCACTGCTGCTGGATTTCGAGCAGCGGCCGCACGCAGCGCAGCTCGGGCGAGTCGTAGCGGTCGGCGCCGGCCAGCGCCATCTGCTGCACCACCGCGTCGGCCAGCGTGGTCGACAGCGGCATGCGCCCACCGTTCCAGCGCGGCACGTTGGGCCGCTTGCCGCTGGCGCGCCGCACCCACGCCGTCATCTCGCGAATCCGCACGAGCTCCAGCAGCCGGCCGCCGAACAGGAAACAGTCGCCCGGCTTCATGCGCGCGGCGAAGCTCTCTTCGACCGTGCCGATCTTCGCGCCGCCGACGTACTGCACCGACATGCTCGCATCGCTCACGATGGTGCCGATGTTCATGCGGTGGCGCCGGGCCAGCCGCGTGTCCGGCACGCGCCAGACGCCCTCGGCATCGGGCACCGCGCGCCGGTAGTCCGGGTAGGCGGCGAGCGACGGGCCGCCCTGCGACACGAAGGCAAGACACCAGTCCCAGCTCTTGCGGCCGAGGCGCGCATAGGCGGCGGTGCTGCGCACTTCGTCGTACAGATCGTCGGGAACAAAGCCACCGCCCAGCGCCACCGTGACGAGGTGCTGCACCAGCACGTCCAGCGGTTGCTCCGGCGTGACGCGCGCCTCGATGTGGCCGGCGGCGATCGCGTCGCGCGCGGCGGCGCCCTCCACCATCTCGACGCTGTGCGTCGGCACCAGCGTGATGCGCGACGGCCGGCCCGGTGCGTGGCCGGATCGCCCCGCGCGCTGCAGCAAGCGCGCCACGCCCTTGGGCGAGCCGATCTGCAGCACGCGCTCCACCGGCAGGAAGTCGACGCCCAAGTCCAGGCTGGACGTGCACACCACGGCGCGCAACTCGCCGGCCTTGAGCCCCGCCTCCACCCACTCGCGCACCGCACGGTCGAGCGAGCCGTGGTGCAGCGCGATCAGCCCCGCCCACTCGGGCTTGGCCTCCAGCATGGCCTGGTACCAGATCTCGGACTGCGAGCGCGTGTTGGTGAAGACCAGCGTGGTGCTGCTGGACGCAATTTCCTCGATGACCTGCGGCAGCATCGTCAGCCCGAGATGGCCGCCCCACGGAAAGCGCTCGGCGCGGCCGGGCAGCAACGAATCGATGAGCAATTTCTTCGGCACCTGGCCCTGCACGAGCGTGCCTTCCGTGCTGCCCAGCAGGGTGCGCATCGCTTCGTCGAGATTGCCCAGCGTCGCCGACATGCCCCACACGCACAGCGCCGGGTTCCAGCGCCTGAGGCGCGCGAGGGCGAGCTGCACCTGC